>JAEWFB010000560.1 GCA_023389095.1 Actinomycetes bacterium | reverse complement strand
CGGTCGTCGGCGCACAGGACGCGGGTCAGCAGGCCGCGCTCCTCGAGCCGGTTGACGAGACGGGTCGTGGCCGACGAGGACAGCGCGGCGGCGCGAGCCAGCTGCGACATCCGCAGGTGCCAGCCGTCCTGGCGTGACAGGGCGTCGAGGACGGTGAACTCGACGACGCTGACGCCGTGCTCTCGGCTCAGCTCGCGCTCGAGCGCGGCCTCGATGTGCCCGTGCAGCGCGGCGAGCGTGCGCCACCCGGAGGCGCGCACCTCCACGGCGGTGTCGGCGATACCCATGACCCGAGTCTAACGCGCGCTTGCAATATCCCGCGTATGCAACTACCTTCGGTCTGGTCAATTAGTTGCACACGCGGTCTATCGGCGACGACAACGACGCGCCCCGACGCTCCCGCGTCCTCCCGGAAGGACCCACGCATGCCTCTCGGCCTCGTCGCCCTCGCCCTCGGTGGCTTCGGCATCGGCCTCACCGAGTTCGTCATCGCCGGCCTGCTGTCGGCGGTCGCGACCGACATGGCGGTCTCGATCCCGACCGCCGGCTACCTCGTCAGCGGCTACGCCCTGGCCGTCGTCGTCGGCGCGCTCGGCCTGACGCCGCTCATCGGTGGGTGGCGACCCAAGCGCGCACTCCTCGCCCTCATGGTGCTCTTCGTCGCCGGCAACACCGCGTCGGCCCTCGCCGGCGGGTACGCGGCCCTGCTCGCCGGGCGCGTCATCGCGGCCCTCGCCCACGGCGCGTTCTTCGGCATCGGCTCGGTGCTCGCCGCCTCGCTGGTTCCGGCCGACCGCAAGGCCGGAGCCATCTCGATCATGTTCGGCGGCCTGACGCTCGCCAACGTCCTCGGCGTCCCGCTCGGCACCTTCGTCGGGCAGCAGTGGGGCTGGCGGGCGACGTTCGCGGTCATCGCCGTCGTCGGGGTCGTCGCCCTCGTCGGGATCGCCCTCCTCGTCCCCGACGCGCCGAGTGGGCGGTCGTCCCGCGCCGCGTCGCTGCGCAGCGAGCTGTCGGCCTTCCGTTCGGTCCAGGTGTGGTTCTCCCTCGCCATGACGGTGCTCGTCTTCGGCGGCATGTTCGGGGCGTTCATGTACGTCGAGCCGCTCCTGACCCGCGTGTCCGGGTTCGGCGAGGCCGCCGTGCCGTGGCTGCTCGTCCTCTTCGGCGTCGGCCTCTTCGCCGGCAACCTGCTTGGCGGCCGGTGGGCCGACCGTGCCCTGACCCGCACCCTCGTGACGCTGACCGTGGCCCTCGGTGCCTCCCTCGTCGCCTTCGGGCTGCTCGCCGGCAGCCGCTGGGGTGCCGCGGCCATGCTGCTCGCGATGGGCTTCTTCGGCTTCGCCACGGTGCCGGGTCTGCAGATGCGGGTGCTCGAGCACGCGTCGGCCGCCCCGACCATGGCCTCCTCGGCCAACATCGCCGCCTTCAACGTCGGCAACTTCCTGGGCGTGTGGCTCTCGGGCCTGGCCATCGCCGGTGGCCTCGGGTGGACCTCGCCGCTCTGGGTCGGCGCGTCACTGAGCGGCCTGGGCCTGCTCGTGCTGCTGGCGGCCGTCCGGTCGGGCCGGCGGTCGCGGAGCGGGTCGGAGGCGGGCTCGGCAGCCGACGACCGCGCGCTGGCGACGCTCGGCTGAGCTCGTGCGGCCCCGGCAATTCGGTTGCCGGGGCCGGACGCCGACGGGAGCATGACGCCCATGTCGCCCGTGCCGCCCGTGCCGCTCGTGCCGCTCGTGACCCCGACGCTGGTCACCGACCGCCTACGCCTGCGCCCGTTCGTCGACGCCGACGCCGACGACCTCTACGCGCTGCACAGCAGCGCCGTCGTGCTGCGCTACTGGGACTCGCCGCCGTGGACCGACCCCGCGCGCGCCGAGCGGTTCCTCGCCGTGTGTCGCCAGATGGAGGAGGAGGGCACGGGCGCTCGGCTCGTCGTCGAGCGGCGCGACGACGGTGTCTTCCTCGGGTGGCTCACCCTCAACCGCTGGAACCCCGACTTCCGCAGCGCCTCGCTCGGCTACTGCCTCGGTGAGGCGGCCTGGGGGCACGGCTACGCCACGGAGGCAGCCCGCGCGCTGCTGACGTGGGCCTTCGGCGCCCTCGACCTCAACCGCGTCCAGGCCGAGGTCGACACCCGCAACGCGCCGTCGGCCCGAGTGCTCGAGAAGCTCGGGTTCGTGCGCGAGGGGACGCTTCGCGAGGACTGTGTCGTCGACGGCGTCGTCTCCGACTCCTGGGTCCACGGCCTGTTGCGGCGCGAGTGGCAGCCCTCGCCGGGCTGAGGCTCGACGCAAGCCGCTGACGGTGCAGGCCTGAGCCACGGTCAGGAGAGGTGGGAAGCGACCGCTGCGAGTGCGCGGTCCCGTTCCGCATTCGTCCATGGCCGCTGCCCGTCCAGGACGACCCAGTCGACACGCTCCGGTGTCACGAACGCGACGGCTGCCGCCACACCCGACGGTTCAGAGTCCGACGGCACGAACCCGACCACTGCCGGCACCCCGTGAACGAGCTGGTCCGTGCCACCCGCGCAGTGCTCGAAGGCCGCCTGGGCGAACTGCCCTGTCTGCTTGGGGTCGTTCGTGGGCAGCTCGATCTCGGCGTAGGTCAGGACCCGCGAGGCGGAGTCCGGCCGGGCTGGGTCACGCTCCTGCGTGACGATCTCGACGTGGCGTACCCTTCGAGCTCCAGAGACGATCAGCAGGTCTCCCCAGCCCGTGCGGGCCCACGGACCGCGTAGGCCACAGTCGACGTTCTCGAACGCCGGAAAGCGCCCGGCGCACCGGCCATCGCCCGCATCCCGGCCGGGAACGAGCTCCTCGTTGACGTGGATGGTGCGCTTGACACCCCGCTCGAACAGGTCCTTCACCGGGAGGTCGGCTCCGGTGCCCGCACCGAGGTCTCGAGCATGGACGCACTCTGCGGCATCCGGAATCACGGTCATCGACGGGCCCGTCGAGCTCTGGGTGAGGGTGGATGGGTGTGGGATCGACGTGCCCGCGGTGCACCCGACGAACGCGATGAGTGGAGCAACCACCTGCGCGGCCAGGGGGAGCGCCCGCAGCCGCCGTCGGCGCCGATGAACCCCCTCGTCCATGATTCGCATTATGCCAAGCACGTCCACGGTTGGCGCTCGTCGAGGTTCTGGAGCGGATCACGCTGCTGCGGGCGATGAACTGCTCGCGCAGCTCGCCGGCCCCGGTGTGCGGGCCGCGCTGCACGTGGGCGTCGGACTCGTGGTGCTTCGGGCCCAAACGGGCCTCCGAGACGCGCATCGCGTGGTCGGCCGGCGTTACGCGATCGTTAGTGGTTGCACCGGAAACCACACCCTCGGCCCGGTGCGTCGTCCTAGTGTCTTTAGCACAACGTAGCGCGTGATCGTCCTCACACGACGGCCACCCTCTGGGAAGGGACGACGATGAGTTCTGGCACGATTCGGCGGGTGCTGCCGGTAGTGGCGGCAGCCGCCTTGGTGCTCGGGAGTGCTGCCTGCGGCAGCAACTCGGGCGGAGGCGGGTCCGCCGGCGGCACGACGTCCGGAGGCGCGAACGCCAAGACGGTCGGCGTGATCCTGCCGGACGCGACAACCTCGCCTCGGTGGGAAGCCAACGACCGGCCCAGCCTCGAGAAGGCGTTCACGGCCGCGGGTCTGAAGTCCGACATCCAGAACGCCGGTGGTGACAAGTCGAAGTTCGGCACGATCTGCGACGCCATGATCAACGAAGGCGTCTCGGTGCTGATGATCGTGAACCTCGACTCCGAGTCCGGCGGCGCCTGCCTGAAGAAGGCCGCCAAGGCGGGTATTCCGAGCATCGACTACGACCGGCTCACGCTCGGCGGCGGCGCGTCGTACTACGTGTCGTTCGACAACGTGAAGGTCGGCGCGCTGATGGGCACCGGTCTGCAGAAGTGCCTCGGCGACAAGGCCCAGGGCGCGGGCGTCGTGTACATCAACGGCGACCCGACCGACAACAACGCTGCACTGTTCAAGCAGGGCTACGACACCCAGCTGAAGCAGGACGGCAAGGTCAAGATCCTGTCGTCGGACGTGTCCGGCTTCTGGGACGCCACCAAGGCAGGAAAGGCCTTCGACGGTCTGTACACCCAGTTCGGCAACAAGATCCAGGGTGTCATCTCGGCCAACGACACGATGGCCGGCGGCATCGTCGCCAGCCTCAAGCGCAACGGCCTCGCCGGCAAGGTGCCGGTCACCGGACAGGACGCCAGCGTCGAGGGTCTGCAGCGGATTCTCGCCGGCACCCAGTGCATGACGGTCTACAAGAACACCAACCTCGAGGCCGACGCGGCGTCGAAGCTGGCAATCGCCGTGGCCAAGGGCGACAAGGCCGCGGCGGACGCTCTGGCGACGTCGAAGGTCAAGGACACCGTGACGGGCAAGGATGTCCCGTCGGCCCTTGCCACGCCAGAGGCGATCTACCAGGACAACGTCAAGAAGGTTGTCTCCGACGGCTTCCAGAAGGCCTCGGACATCTGCACGGCTGAGTTCGCGGCCGCCTGCACGAAGTACGGCGTTTCCTGACAGACGCGAGGGGGCCGGCTCGTGCCCTCGGGCCGGCCCCCTCGCGTCTGTCGCACGCTCTTGCGCGCCATACCGCGGCCAGAGTCCCGGGAGTATGTTCGGGCTGCTGGCAGACCCGATTGGACAGACAACCCGGCTCAACGTGGAGACCTCGATGACGACGATCACAGCAGCGGAGTCCGTCCCGGTGGCGGACCGCACAGCACCCCTGCTCTCACTTCGGGCGGTCAACAAGAGTTTCGGCGCAGTGGATGTGCTGCGTGGCGTCGACATCGACATCCGCCCCGGGCGGGTCACCGCACTGGTCGGTGACAACGGGGCCGGCAAGAGCACCCTGATCAAGGGCATCGCCGGCATCCACAGCTTCGACGCCGGCGAGTACACCTTCGAGGGCAGGCCCGTCACGGTGCACAGCCCGAAGGACAGCAACGAGCTCGGGATCGAGGTCGTCTACCAGGACCTCGCGCTGTGCGACAACCTGGATGTGGTGCAGAACATGTACCTCGGTCGCGAGCTGAAGAAGAGCGGCCTGCTGGACGAGGACACGATGGAGGCCAAGGCCAAGGAGACGCTCTCCGGCCTGTCCGTGCGCACCCTGAAGTCGGTGCGCACCCTCGTGGCCAGCCTCTCCGGTGGTCAGCGCCAGACGGTCGCGATCGCCCGCGCGGTCCTGTGGAACTCGCGGATCGTGATCTTGGACGAGCCGACCGCGGCGCTCGGTGTGGCCCAGACCGAGCAGGTCCTCCACCTGGTCCGGCGGCTCGCCGACCGCGGGCTGGGCGTGGTGCTCATCAGCCACAACCTGAC
>JAEWFB010000543.1 GCA_023389095.1 Actinomycetes bacterium | reverse complement strand
CCCTCCTCGGCGACGATGACGAGCCGCTCGACCTCCGGGTCGGTGAACGCCCACTCCCCCGCGGCCCGCACCAGCGCGCCCGCGATGCCCCGGCGTCGGTACGCCGCGAGGGTCATGACGTCCTGGTATCGGGCCAGGCGCCCGAGCCGCACGATGCCGAGCGAGGCCACGAGCGTGCCGCCGTCGAAGGCACCGAACCAGCGGCCGCGCCCCGAGTCGACGAGGCCCCGCTGCGACGCCGCGCGCCGCAGCTCGAACAGGTGCCGTTCGTCGCTGCCGGCGGCCGGAGCGTCGCTGGCCCCGACCGACGCCGACTGCTCCCAGTCGTCGTCGGCGGCGAGCGGACGCACGTCGATCCCCTCCGGCGTCGGGGCGTCGGCCGGCACCGCGTCGATCACGAGGTCGACATCGACCTCCACCTCGAATCCCTTGGCCTCCCAGGCGGAGTGGTCGCCGCGGGGGTCGGCGAACCCCACGGCCCGGTGCCTCGCCCTGGGGTGCTCGGCCTCGAACCGGGCGATGACCCGGTCCACGTCGGCCGCAGGCACGTCGGCCGGCAGCAGCAGGAAGTTGCCCCAGTAGAAGGCCGGGTTCCTCGGCGTGCGCACGACGACGAGGTCACCGTGGTCGACCACCTGCGACCCCTGCAGCTCGAGCAGGGCGAGGTCGGTGCGCAGCCCGGGGGCGTCGACGATCATGCTCCGATCGTGCCGCACCGGGGCCACCGGACGCGCCGGAAACGGCTGGGGTCAGCTGCCGCTGACGCAGGCTCCGGTTCCCACGGAGCGCTGGGCCGAGGCCGCCTCGTCGAGCACCGGCTTGGCCTCGGCGAGCGTCAGGGCGTAGCCGGTCGAGACGTCCTCGAGCGACTTGGCGAAGATGACGCCGACGACGTGCCCCTGGGTGTCGAGCAGAGGGCCACCGGAGTTGCCCGGCTGCACCGTCGTGGCCAGCGAGTAGATCTCGCGGACCACGCGGTTCTGGCCGTAGATGTCGAACCCGCGCGCGTCGAGGATCCCCCGGACGCGAGCCGACACGACGCGGTAGGGGCCGTCGAGCGGGTAGCCGGGCACCGCGGCCGAGTCGCCGCGGCTGAGGTCGCTGCCGAGCGTCAGTGGTGGCAGGTCGAGGCCCTCGACGTCGAGCACCGCGAGGTCACGCTCGGGGTCGAAGACGACGACCTGCGCCGACAGCGTCCGGCCACCGGCTTCGACGCGCACGTCCGAGCCGCCCGCGACGACGTGCGCGTTGGTGACGATCTGGTTGTCGCGCAGCACCCAGCCGGTGCCCTCCTGACCGCGCTGGCACTGCTGCGACTGCGTCAGCACCTTGACGACCGAACGACCCGCCGCGCGGATCGGCGCGGACCGCGCGACCGCCGCGTCGGGCGCCGGCACCGGGGTGATCGGCTCGGGCCCGAGCGAGCCGAAGACCTGCGGGAAGCCCTGTGCCGACAGGAAACCGCGGAAACCGGTGAAGATGCGGCCGGCGTCCTCGGGCACGACGGTGTTGACGACGCGCAGCACCTTGGAGTCGGCCATGGCCCGCGCGAGTGCCGGGTTGCCGGCCGTGCGCAGCGTGCCGCCGATGAACCAGACGATGAGGCTCGCGGCGAGCAGCACGACGACGCCGCCGAGCACCGAGTCGACCCGACGGAACGGCGTCTGCCCGACCCTGGACCGGATCCGGTTGCCGAGGAGGCTGCCGAGGAACTGCCCGAGCCAGCCGAACCCGATGACCCCGACGACGAGGGCGATGACGCGGCTGCGGGTGTTGCCGGCGACGGCGTCCCAGTGCGCGAGCAGCGCGGGCAGCTGCCACACCGCGAGCATCGCGAAGAGGAAGAACCCGACGAGCGAGGCGACGCTCTGGATCAGCCCCTGCCGATAGCCGGACACCGCGTAGGCGATGAGCAGCAGCCCCAGGGCGATGTCGAGCATGATGCTGCCGGTCATCCGCGGCCCCCTCCGACGTAGCGCTCGGGCAGCGGACGGTGCACCGACGCGTCCCACGGCTGCTCGAGCCCCGCGAGGTCGAGGACGCGGCCGAGCAGGCCGGCGGTGAAGCCCCAGAGGAGCAGGTCGTCGAGCCCGAAGCCCGGGCCGACGTACCCCGACGGGTGGGTGACGGAGAACCGGGTGGCCGGCGCGACGAGGTGCGACACCGGCACCGACAGCACGTCGTGCACCTCGTTGGGGTCGCGGACCGACAGCGTCGACGGGTGCGCCCACCAGCCGAGCACGGGCGTCACGACGAACCCGGAGAACGGGATGAACAGGGACGGGAGCGTCGCGACGACGTCGACGCCCGACGGGTCGAGGCCGGTCTCCTCCTGCGCCTCGCGCAGCGCGGTCGCGACGTCGTCGGAGTCCTCGGGGTCGCGGGCGCCACCGGGGAAGGCGATCTGCGCCGGGTGCGAGCGCATGTCGTGCGAGCGCTCGAGGAGGACGACGTGCGCGTCCTCCTCCACGGCGTCCGGAGCGGCCGACGCGTCGGAACCAGGTGACGCGTCCGGCGAGTCCGACGCGTCCGGCGCGGGCGTCGCGAGGACGGCCGGCGGGGGGCCGAAGAGGATGAGGACGGCGGACTCACGCCCACCCTCGTCCGGCGGGACGAACAGCGAGAAGTCCTCGGCCCGAACCGTGCCGAGGCGGTCGGTCAGGCGGTCGACCCACGACGGACGTGGGATCCGGCCGCCGGGCAGCGGCGCGGGCTCGATCGTCCCCGTGCGGCCGGCGTAGGCGATGCCGCTCGCGACCTGCGTCACGCGCTCTCCTGCCCCGCCGCGGCGCGCGCGTCCGGCCCGGCTGTCTCGGATGTGCCGGACGCCGCCGGCCCCGCTGCGGTGTCGGCGGCCTGCGCGGCGGCGGCGGCCCGCGCCGCCTCCTCGAGCGCCTTCGGCGCCAGCTCGAACTTGAGCAGCTTCGCGGCCTTGGCGGGGTCGGTCTCGCCGGCGCCGTAGCTCGGGCACCAGCCGGCCACCGGGCAGGCGCCACAGGCCGGACGCTTGGCGTGGCACGTGCGTCGGCCGTGGAAGATGACGACGTGGCTGAGCATCGTCCAGTCGCGACGCATGAAGAGGCGCCCGATCTCGTGCTCGACCTTGACCGGGTCCTCCTCCTCGGTCCAGCCGAAGCGGCGCACGAGCCGGCCGAAGTGGGTGTCGACGGTGATGCCCGGCACGTCGAAGGCGTTGCCGAGCACGACGTTGGCCGTCTTGCGCCCGACGCCGGGCAGCGTGACGAGGTCCTTGAGCCGGCCGGGCACCTCACCGTCGAAGTTCTCGACGAGGGCGATGCCGAGCTTGATGAGCGCGTCGGCCTTGTTCCGGTAGAAGCCGGTCGGCTGGATGATCGTCTCGAGCTCGGTGCGGTCGGCCGCGGCGTAGTCGGCGGCGGAGCGGTACTTCGCGAAGACGATCGGGGTGACCTTGTTCACGCCGACGTCGGTGGTCTGCGCCGACAGGATCGTCGCGACGAGCAGCTCGAGGGGGTTGGTGAAGTCGAGCTCGCAGTGCGCGTACGGGTAGCGCTCGTGCAGCGCGCGGTACATCTTGCGCGCCCGTCGCGTGCGAGCGACGGGCGTCTCGTCGGCGGTCACGACGGCTCGGGGGGACACGCAGCACACTGTATGCCGCGAGGCTGGGTCGCGCCCCGCGCGGCAGGGCGATTCGACACCCTGGCCGACCGCCCGGCAGGTGCGGGGGCGGCATGACACACTGACCCCGTGGATCTCGACGTGGTGAAGCGCGCGCCCCTGTTCAAGGCTCTCGACGAGGAGGCCTCCTCCGCGCTGCAGTCGCAGATGAGCCACACCCGGATGGAGCGCGGCGACGTGCTCTTCCACGAGGGCGACCGTGGCGACACGCTCTACGTCATCGCCGAGGGCAAGATCAAGCTCGGCCGCACGAGCCCCGACGGCCGCGAGAACCTCGTCGCGATCCTCGGCCCCGGCGAGATGTTCGGCGAGCTCAGCCTCTTCGACCCCGGGCC
>JAEWFB010000517.1 GCA_023389095.1 Actinomycetes bacterium | reverse complement strand
TCGCCCTCGCCTCGCCCTCGCCGCGCCCTCGGCCAGCGGGTCCGCAGCCGGGCGGCATACGGTGGCCTCGACAGGTTCGGCGAAGGGATGGGTGCAGATGGCTGCGGTCGCAGTGCTGGCCGGCGAGGTGCGCGCGGATGGCGTGAGCAAGACGATCGACGAGACGACGCTCCAGCTGGCGACCGACGTCCACGCCGACCCGGGCGAGTGCATCGTCCTGCGTGGCCCGAACGGCTCCGGCAAGACGACCCTGCTGCGGATCATCGGAGGGCTGCTCGTGCCGACCACGGGGACTGCCACGATCGGCGGCCGTGAGGCCGACGAGCGCGACCGAACGGTGCGCGCCGCGGTCGCCGCCCTCCTCGGCGCCCCCACCACCTACCGCGACCTGACCCTCATCGACCACCTCATCCTCATCGACTCCACGTGGGGTGGCGAGCCGGCGACCTCCGACGAGCGCAGCCTCGCCCTGCTCGACCGCCTCGGCATCGCCCACCTCGACGACCGCTTCCCGCACGAGCTCTCGTCCGGGCAGGAGCAGCTGTTCCGGCTCGCCCTGACGTTCTCCAGGCCCTCGAGCGTCGTGCTGCTCGACGAGCCCGAGCAGCGCCTCGACACCCAGAAGCGCGAGGTCGTCGCCGAGCTCATCCGCGAGCGCACGTCCGCGGGCGCCACCGTCGTCATGGCCTGCCACGACCCCGACCTGACGGCCGCCCTCGCGACGCGCGTCGTCGACATCGTGCCGGCGCGCTGACGGAGGGATCGATGAGCAGACGCAAGCGCAAGCGCGCCGCCGCACGCTCGACCCCCGCGTCGACGCCGAAGGCGCCGAAGCGAGCGGCCTCGCAGACGCCGACGTCGGAGGCGGCGCCACGGCCGGACGCCGGCCCCTCGCCGACCGCGCCACCGGCATCCGCCCCTCCGGACCGTCCGCCGACCGCCCCTCACGCGTCGGCCTCGGCGTCGCCCGCTGACGCTACGACACGGGAGGCAGCCCCCACCGAGGTCGACTACGACGACCACGAGCTGCTCGGGCAGGCCGACTGGGTCATCGGCGGCGAGGCCGCCCGCAAGGCGCGCCAGCAGGGCCTCTACGCCGGCTACGTCCTGTTCCTCGGCGCGCTCGTCTACGGCCTGCCGATCGTGCAGACGGTGTTCCGCACCTCCGACGCGGGCTCGCTCGGTCAGCAGCTGCGGTCCCCCGAGGCCATCGCCCTGCTCGTCGCCTCGGTGGCCGCGCTGCTCGGTGCGGTCGTGTTCGCGGGCCGGTTCCGCGGGCCGGTCGTGCCGCCGATGCCGTGGATCGACCTCGTGCTCCAGGCCCCGCTCGACCGAGCCCTGGCCCTGCGCCGCTGGTGGCGCTACGCCGCGATCGGCGGTCTGTTCGTCGGGGCCCTGAGCGGCCTGACGGTCGGGGCCGGCCTCGCGTTCGCGCACCTCGCCGGGGTCCTGACGATCCTCGTGACGACGCTCGCGGGCACGGCCCTGGGGATACTCGCCTCGCGGCTGTGGCTGTGGTCGCAGGTGGCGTCGTGGCCCGGCCCGGACCGTGGCCTCAGCCTGCTGTGGCGGGTGTCCGACGCCCTGCGCGAGCTGCACGCCGAGTCGCTGCGCACGCACTCGGCCAACACCTCGACCATGGCCGGCTCGGCGCTGACCGGCAACCTGCGCACCGCGCGCCTGGCGCTGACCCGTCCGGTGCGGCACGGCCGGCTGGCACGGTTGCGCCCCGGGCGGCCGTTCGGGGTG
The DNA here is from genome assembly GCA_023389095.1 of Actinomycetes bacterium. GTDB lineage: Bacteria > Actinomycetota > Actinomycetes > Actinomycetales > Dermatophilaceae > Monashia. Next base: position 4,261 of record JAEWFB010000517.1, on the reverse strand, counting down.
CTCGTGCGCCGCGACCTGCTCGGGCTGCGCCGCACCCCTGGCGCGTTCCTGTCGGGGCTGGGGCTGACCCTGCTCGGCGGCGCCATCGTCACGTGGGCGTTCACGCAGCCGGCGGCGCCGAGCATCGCGGCGACCATCGGCCTGCTCCCGCTCTACCTCGGGTTCGGTTCGTGGGCCGAGGGCCTGCGCCTGCAGGCCGACAACATCGGCACGCCGTCGCTGCTCGGCACCGGCGAGCTGACCGAGGCCGTGGCGCACGGGACCGTACCGACGGTGCTGACGGCCCTGGTGCTCGCCGGCTGGACCGCCGTCGCGGCCGGCATCGGCTCGCTGCCCGCCAGCGCGCTGCTGTCGCTGTGGCTCGTGCTCGTGCTCGTCGTGGGCGGCAACGTCCTGGCGGCCTTCCGCGGGTCGCCGACGTTCGTGCTGCGCCCCCAGATGGTGTTCGCCTGGTACGCCATGCCCGCGCTCATCGTCATCATCCTCGGTTCCCTCATCGCCGTGCTGACCAAGGCCGGCCGCTACACGTGGCTCTCGGTGGTCAGCTGGCTCGTCTACGTCGTGCTCGCCTGGGCCGTCTCGAAGGTGCGCCGCCTCACCTACCTGCACCGCGCCTGACCCGGGCCCGACCCCAGGCCGTTGCCCGGTGGCCGGACGCACCGACAACCCGGTCGCCTGCCGTGGGGCTGACTCAATAGGTTCGGGTGCATGACCGACCTTCACACCCGCGATGCCACGCACGACGACCTGCCGGCCATCCTCCGCGTCCGCAGCCGCTCGTTCGGGCCGCTCGGCAGCGGTGGCACCGACTGGTGGGACCGGGTGGCCGCCGAGACGCTCGGCGGACGGATGGTCGTCGTCACCGACGAGGCCGGCGCCGTCGTCGGCTCCGGGCGCATCCGGCCGTTCGAGCAGGCCTGGGGCGGTCGGCACCTGCGGATGGGCGGGGTGGCGGGCGTGTACGTCGAGCCGAGCGCCCGCGGGCGCGGTGTCGCGACCACCCTGACCCGTGCCCTCATCCACCGGATGGGCGACCTCGGCGACGTCGTGTCGTGCCTCTTCCCCACCGCGCCGGCCCTGTACCGACGCTCGGGCTACGAGACCGGCGGCGTGCAGTCGCGCACGACCCTCCCCGCCCCGCTCGTCCGGTCGCTCGGCGCGGCCGCCGAGGGTCGACGTGTCCGTCCTGCGACGCCCGACGACGCGGAGTCGCTCACCGCCCTGACCCGGGCGGCCCAGGCCCGCGACGGGCAGAGCGGTCCCATGGTGCCGCGGCCCGAGGTGTTCCGCCGGATGCTCGAGCACGACGAGCTCATCGCCTACGTCGCCGGTCACGACCGCGGGAGCGGCGAGCCCACCGGGTTCGTCGTCTACGAGCTGACCGGCGAGGCTGCGACCGTCGAGCACCTCGTCGCGCACGACCGGGCGACCGCCGCGGCGCTCTGGGGGGTCGTCGGGTCCGGCTCCTCGGCCGTCCCGACCGTGCACACCCACCTCGACCCGCGCGACCCGGTGCTGCTCTCGCTCGCCGGGCTACCCGAGGCGCCGGTGACCCAGGTGCCGTGGATGGCCCGGGTCATCGACCTCGCCGCCGCCTTCGAGGGCCGCGGCTTCCCGCCGCACACCACGGCCTCGGTCGAGCTCGACGTCACCGACGCCGACGCGCCGGCCAACGCCGGGCGGTGGCGGCTCGCCCTCGAGGACGAGTTCGGCCGGGCCACCCGCCTCGCCGAGGGCACGGCCCGAGCGTCCGGCCAGGTGGACGCGTCGGGCGGGGTGGACGCGTCGGGCGGGGCGGACGCGTCGGTGCCCCGTGTCGACGCGCGAGGCCTGGCGGCGCTGTGGTGCGGCTGGTCTGTCTCGCGGGTGCGCCTCGCCGGCCTGCTGCAGGGCGGCTCCCCCGACACCGACACCGCTCTCGATGCCGTCTTCGCCTCGGCCCCGTACATCACCGAGTACTTCTGACCTGGGCGGCGGGTCGAGCTGATTCGTTGCTGCTGGCTGCGACGGACTACCTCGACCCGCGGGTGGCGCCGGGCGAGGGGCGTCAGGTGCGGGAGTCGGCTCCCGGTTCGCGGACGGCAGGGAGCGCGAGGAGCGCGACGCCGCACAGCACCCCGACGACGAGCAGGGAGTGCAGCACGCCGACGTGGTCGCCGAGGAAGCCGAGCAGCGGGGGCCCGGCGAGGAACGCGGTGTAGCCGATCGTCGACACCACGCTCATCCGGGCCGCTGCCCGGCGGGGGTCGTCGGCGGCGGCGCTCATGCCGACGGGGAAGCCGAGGCTCGCTCCGACGCCCCAGATCGCGGCGCCGACGAAGGCGAGCACGGGCCCGCCGAAGACCACGAGGAGGCAGCCGACGACGGCCGACACGAAGAGGACCCGGAGCACGGGCAGCCGGCCCCGAGCGTCGAGGAAGCGGGTACCGAGGATCCGACCGGCGGTCATGGCGCTGAGGAACACGGCGAAGCCGATGACGCCGACCCAGCGCTGCAGGCCGTAGCCCTCGGAGAGCGCGACGCCGACCCAGTCGTTGGCGGTCCCCTCGGTGAACGCGGCGGCCAGGACGACGACGCCGATGAGCAGCGTGCGTGGCTCGCGCCAGGCCGCGGCGATGCCGGCCTTCTCCTTGACCTCCTCGCCGTGCTCGTCGACCTCGACCGAGCGGGGCAGGAAGGCCCGGAGGAACCACGGAGTGATGGCGAGCATGAGCACGACGATGCCGACGAGGTGCACGAGGATCGAGACGTGCATCGCCGACAGGCCCGCCCCGATGAGGGCGCTGACGACCGTGCCGCCGCTGAAGGCCGCGTGGAAGTGCGGCATGATCGCGCGGCCGAGGAGCCGCTCCACCGAGGCTCCCTCGAGGTTCATGCTGACGTCGAAGACGCCGGTGCCGAGCCCGACGAGGAAGAGCCCGGCCATGACGAAGGCCCGCTCGCGGAAGACCGTGACCCCGAGCCCGACCCCGAGCAGCCCGACGGCCTGTACGGAGGCCGCGCCGAGCAGCGTGCGCGCGGCGCCGAGGTGGTGCACGATCCAGCCGGACAGCGGCAGACCGAGGACGGAGCCGAGCGAGGCCGCGAGCAGCGTCAGTCCGAGCTGCCCCGCGGACAGGCCCAGCTCGTGCTTGAGGTCGGGAACGCGTGAGGCGAACGCCGCGAACGCCGCGCCGTTGAGCGCGAAAGCCGTGAACACCGCCGTGCGCGCGGTGCGCACGACGCTCAGCTCGGGGGTGGCGACGCCGGCCATCGACCCAGCCTCTCATCTCTGTCGTATTGAGGTCGAAACGATTCGACTCGAATCGTTTCGATAGCATGCCTCCCATGACACCCGCCGGTCAAGCCCGCCCCACGCTCCGCGACGTCGCCGAGCGCGCCGGCGTCTCGGTCTCGACCGCGTCCCTCGTCTTCAGCGGCAAGGGCCCGGTCGCCGAGGCCACCGCCACCCGGGTGCGCGAGGCCGCCGCGCACCTCGGGTTCACCGGGCCGAACCCGCTCGCGTCGTCGTTGCGCCAGGGGCGCGCCGGCGCGGTCGGGGTGCTCGTCGAGGGCCGGCTGCGCACCGCCTTCCGCGATCCCTTCGGCATCGCCGTCCTCGACGGCCTCGCCGAGGTGCTCGAGTCGGTCCCGACGGGGATGCTGCTGCTCGGCCAGCCCACCGACGACCTCGACGCCGTCGTCCAACAGCTGTCGGGGCTGGCCCTCGACGCCGTCGTCTTCTCGCTCTGCGGCCCTGGTGAGCACCCGGCCGTCGAGCACCTGGCCTCGCGCGGCATCCCGATGTTCAGCACCGGTGTGCCCGGCGACCGGCGCATCACCCAGGTGCGTATCGACGAGCGCGCGGCCGGGGCCGAGGTGGCGCGGCACGTCCGCGAGCTCGGCCACCGACGCATCGCCCACGTCGCCATGCCGCTGACCTACGGCAGCGTCGCCGGGGCCGTGCCGGACGGCGAGGTCTCACCCAAGGACGTCACGATCCCCTCCACCGGACGGCTCCTCGGGTTCCGCGACGTGTTCGGAGCCGACGCCGAGGCCGTGCAGACCGGAGACGGCTCGTCGGTCGAGGGCGGCATCGCGATGGGCCGGGTGCTGCTCGACCGGCCGGCGCGCAGCAGACCGACCGCGGTCGTGTGCCAGTCCGACGTCATCGCCGCCGGCGTCGTCATCGCCGCCGAGGAGCTGGGCCTGAACGTGCCCGGCGACCGGCGCATCACCCAGGTGCGTATCGACGAGCGCGCGGCCGGGGCCGAGGTGGCGC
>JAEWFB010000468.1 GCA_023389095.1 Actinomycetes bacterium | reverse complement strand
CCCCACCACCACGTCATCCGTCCTCACCCCCAGGAGAAACCCATGTGCGGAATCGTCGGCTACGTCGGTCGCCAGCCGGCTGCCCCCGTCCTCGTCGAGGGCCTGACGCGCCTGGAGTACCGCGGCTACGACTCCGCCGGCCTCAGCGTCGCGGGCCCCAACGGGCAGACCGTCGTGCGGCGCGTCGGTCGGGTGCGCGAGCTCGAGGCGGCGCTGCCGCGACGCCTGTCCGGCACCGTCGGCATCGGCCACACCCGGTGGGCGACGCACGGTCCCGCCACGGAGGCCAACGCCCACCCGCACACGAGCGAGGACGGCCGCGTCGCCGTCGTGCACAACGGGATCATCGACAACGCCGCCGCCCTGCGCGAGCGGCTCGAGGGCGAGGGCGTCACCTTCAGCTCCGACACCGACACGGAGGTGCTGGCCCACCTGGTGGCGCGCTCGCCCGCCCGCGACCTCGAGGCCCGCGTGCTCGACGCGCTCGACCACGTCGTCGGCACCTATGCGGTCGCCGTGCTCGACGCCGCGGCGCCCGACCGGCTCGTCGTGGCGCGCAACGGCTCCCCGCTGATCCTCGGTGTCGGCGACAAGGAGATGTTCGTCGCCTCCGACGTCGCCGCGCTCGTGCGGCACACCTCGTCGGTCGTCCACCTCGAGGACGGCGAGCTCGCCGTCGTCACGGCGCGCGACTACCGCACCTTCACCCGGGAGACCCACGACACCGGCCGGGTGCCCACGACGATCGAGGTCACCGACGAGGACGTCGAGCTCGGCGACCACGGCCACTACATGGCCAAGGAGATCGCCGAGCAGCCCGAGACCGTCGCGCGGATGCTCCGGGGCCGCCTCGACGCCCGGTTCGGCACGGCCCGGCTCGACGGGCTCAACCTCACCCCGCGCGAGCTGCGGGCGTTCCGACGCGTCAAGATCCTCGGCTGCGGGTCGGCCTACTACGTCGGCGAGCTCGGCGCCCTGCTCATCGAGGAGCTGGCGCGCATCCCCGCGCACGCCGAGGCGGCCAGCGAGTTCCGCTACCGCAACCCGATCATCGAGCCCGACACGCTCTACGTCGCCGTGAGCCAGTCGGGCGAGACCGCCGACACGGCCTTCGCGGTGCGCGAGATCAAGCGCAAGGGCGGCCAGGTCGTCGGCCTCGTCAACGTCGTCGGCTCGACGATCGCGCGCGAGTGCGACGGCGGCATCTACCTGCACGCGGGCCCCGAGATCGCCGTCGCCTCGACGAAGGCCCTGACCCACATGGGTGTCGGGTTCGCCCTGCTCGCGCTGCTGCTGGGCCGGGTGCGCGACCTGTCGGTGGCCGACGGCCAGCGCATCATCGCCGGCCTCGAGCGGCTGCCCGCCGACATCGCCGCGGTCCTCGAGCAGGCGGACGCCATCGCGAGCATCGCGCGCGAGCTGGCGGGCGCCGAGAGCCTCTTCTTCATCGGCCGGGTCCGCGGGTTCCCCGTGGCGCGTGAGGGTGCCCAGAAGTTCAAGGAGGTCTCCTACCGGCACGCCGAGGCCTACCAGACGAGCGAGCTCAAGCACGGCCCGCTCGCGCTCATCGAGGCGGCGCGACCGACCGTCGCGGTCATCCCCGACGACGAGCTGACCGACCGCAACCTCGCCGCGGCCGAGCAGGTCATGGCGCGCGGTGGGCGGGTCGTGGCAGTGACCCACCACGGCGTCCGGCTCGGTGCGCTCGACGCGCAGCGGATCGACGTGCCGCGCAACGAGACCGAGCTCGACCCGATCCTGCTCATGGTCCCGATGCAGCTGCTCGCCCTCCACGCCGCGAGATCCCTGGGCCTCGACATCGACAAGCCTCGTAACCTTGCCAAGTCGGTGACCGTCGAGTGACGGTCGTGGAGACGCTCGGGTAACGGCCGGCAACGGTCGGTGAGGAGGCCGCGATGAAGCTGCACGCGTCGATCGACGGGAGGCTGCGCGCGTTCATCGAGGCGCAGCGGATGTTCTTCGTCGCGACGGCGCCCCTCGCCGCCGACGGGCACGTCAACGTCTCGCCGAAGGGGCTCGACGGCACGTTCCTCGTCGTCGACGAGCACACCGTCGCCTATCTCGACCTCACCGGCAGCGGCGCCGAGACGGCCGCCCACCTGCGCGAGAACGGCCGGATCACGCTGATGTTCTGCGCCTTCGAGGGGCCGCCGAACATCGTGCGCCTCCACGGCCGCGGTCGGCTCCTGCGGCCGGGAGACGACGGCTTCGACACGTGGGCCGCGCGCTTCGGCGTCGACCCGCCGGGCGTCCGGGGCGTCGTGGTCGTCGACGTCAAACGCGTCTCGGACTCGTGCGGGTTCGCCGTGCCCCTCTACGAGTTCACCGAGCAGCGCGACCTGCTCACCTCGTGGGCGGGCCGGCGCGGTCCCGACGGCCTGGCCGCCTACCGGGTCGAGAAGAACGCGACGTCGATCGACGGGCTGCCCGCGCTCGATCCCGAGGTCGGCTGACGCGTCGACCCCGCGTGGCGCGTCGGTGCCGGGACGCGTCGGTGCCCGGACATGACGAAGGGCCGGCACCGGGTCTCGGTGCCGGCCCCTCGCGTCCCGACCGTGGGAGCGTACGGCCCGGACGCCCGCGTCAGGACTGCGGGTTGATCGTGGCGGTGTCGATGACGAAGCGGTAGCGCACGTCGCCGGCGACGACGCGCTCGTAGGCAGCGTCGACCTCGTCGG
>JAEWFB010000454.1 GCA_023389095.1 Actinomycetes bacterium | reverse complement strand
CCTCGGTCATACCTTGACCAGAGTCAGACCGGGCCCGTGCCGCGCCTCGCCAGTCTCTCGGCGATCAAGCAAGTCTTCACAGACCTTGCCGCAGGTGGTGGGGTGGTTCGGGCGGGAGTTCTTCTGCACGATGCCGAGCTGGCGCAGCTGGTGTTCGAAGGCGTTGCGTCCGCCACGGTGCCGAGCGGTGTACACCAGGCCGTTGTCGGTCAGGGTCGAGTACGGGATGCCGTGGTGCTCACACGCGGTGGTGAAGGTGGTCACGACGTCGGTGACGGTCACGGCGCGGTGGCAGGTCAGGGACAGCAGGTAGCGCGAGTGGTCATCGAGCCAGGCCAGGACCTCGGTGTCGGTGCGGTCGGCGAGGCGCACGTGGGTGAAGTCGGACTGCCAGCACTCGTTGGGCTGGTCGGCTTCGAACCGGGTCCAGGAGCTCTTGGGCCGTTTGCGCGGCTCGGGGGTGACCAGTCCGGCGCGGGTCAGGATCGTGGCGACCGTGGAGCGTGCGATGTGGGTCTGGTGGTGTTGGGCCAGGTGCCAGGCGATGGTGTCCGGGCCGGCGTCGTGACCGGCCGTGCGCAGCTGGTGGCGCAGCGTGATGACCAGCGCGACCGTGGCCTCGGGGATGGCATTGGGGTGGGTGTGTGGGGCTCGTGATCGTGGCTCGAACGCGGCCTGCCCCTCGGCGCGGTACCGAGCCACGAGCTTGGACACCCAGCTCGTGGAGACCCCGTAGGCGCGGGCGACCTCGGCCTGGGAGCGGCCCTGCAGGACGACCGCGGTGATGATCAGACGCGCCTTGGACATGGCGGCATCTGAGCGCCTCGCAGTTTCCTATGTCCCGAGACATGCGTTTCCTATGTGCCCGACCAGGACACCCCCTCGCGCACGTGTGACGAGAGGGCCCCGACTTCGTGTCGGGGCCCTCTCGCAGTGTGGGCCCCCTCTGCACACGCGCTCCCCGCGCGACGAGCCGCCACGTGGCGCCTTGTTGCGGGGCAGCGGCGTCGGGGAGCGCAACAACCCGCCAGCGGGCCGGGTGTTGCGCGGGACGAATGGTGATGCTTCGGGCGGTTGAACGCCTCACCTGCGGGGTATGTTGACCCGGTCGCTGAACGGGGGTCGGCGGCTTGTCCGGTCACGAACGTGAAATTCTCAAGCACCCGTCCGGGTCACCTACCATGATGCGGACGAAGGCCCCCTGAGATGTCGAACGACGTGCACCTTCCGTCCGAAAGGCCCGGGTGCCAGCCCCCATGAACCGTCTCCACGAAGGCTTTGTCCTCGGTGGTCGCTACCGCCTCGAGCGGCGCATCGCCTCCGGCGGCATGGCCGACGTCTGGGCCGGGTCGGACGACGTCCTCAAGCGTCACGTCGCGATCAAGATCATGCGCCCCGACGCCGACCACGAGCGCCTCTTCGCCCTGCGCTTCCGCGACGAGGCCGTGCACTCCGCGGGCCTCATGCACACGAACATCGCGACCGTCTTCGACTATGGCGAGGACGACGGCCTGGCCTACCTCGTCATGGAGCTCGTCGACGGCGAGCCGCTGTCGAAGGTGCTCTCCGAGCGGGCCCCGCTCGAGCCGACCGAGGTGCGCTCGATCCTCGGCCAGGCTGCGCTGGCGCTCGGCGTCGCCCACGAGGCGCGGGTCGTGCACCGCGACGTCAAGCCGGCCAACATCCTGCTGCGCCCGGACGGCGTCGTGAAGCTGACCGACTTCGGCATCGCCCGTGCCCTCGACGCCTCGGGCCACACCCAGCACGGCGAGATGCTGGGGACGCCGAACTACATCAGCCCCGAGCAGGCGCTGGGCCACGCCGCGACGGGCTCCAGCGACCTCTACGCCCTCGGCGTCGTCGGGCACGAGATGCTCGCCGGCAAGCGGCCCTTCGACCGCGGCACCCCGATCGCCACGGCGCTCTCGCACGTCAACGAGCCGCCCCCGCCGCTGCCCGAGACCGTGCCGCAGGACCTGCGCGAGCTCATCGCCGACTGCCTGCAGAAGGACCCGGAGAAGCGCCCGACGAACGCGGCCGAGTTCGCGATCCGGCTCGGCCTCGGCGACCACGAGGTCGTCGGTCTCGCGCTCGGTCTCGCGCAAGCGATCACCGGGCAGGCCGTCGAGGACGAGCCCGAGCCGACGCAGGCGATGCCGCTGGACGCGCTCGACGAGCCCGAGGCAGCACGCTGAGCATCCGGCTCGACTGACGTCAGCGTGTGGGGAACCTAGGCTGACGGCATGGCGACGCTGCCGCTCTTCCCTCTCGGCACCGTGCTCCTGCCCGGGGCGCGCCTGCCGCTGCAGATCTTCGAGCCGCGCTACGTGGCCCTGCTGCGCGACCTGCTCGCCGGGCAGGAGCAGCGCTCGCCGGTGTTCGGGGTCGTCGCGATCCGCGAGGGCTACGAGGTCGGCGACGACGGCGTCGTGGCGCTGCACCCCGTGGGGTGCGGCGCCTTGCTGACGCAGGCGGCAGCCCTCGAGAACGAGCGGTACTTCATCGTGTCCGAGGGCACGCGGCGGTTCCGGCTCGACAGCGTCGACGCCGAGGCCGGGACGCCGTACGCGACGGCCGAGGTGACGTGGCTCGAGGAGGTCGAGGGCGACCCGGCGACCGTGTCCGAGCTCGCCGCACGGTTGCGCGCCGCGCTCGTCTCGTTCGCGACGACGGTCGGTGCGAGCGAGCTCGAGCTGGCCGACGACGACCGGCTGCTGTCCTACTCCGTGCCGCAGACGGTGAGCCTCGACGTCGGCGACCGCCAACGGCTGCTCGAGTGCGTCGACACCGAGTCGCGGCTGCGCCTCGGTCTCCAGCTGGTCCGGCGCGAGAAGGAGTTCGCGGTCACGCTGGGCGCGGTGGCCAACCTGCCCTCGTCGCCGCCGAACCTCAACTGAGTCGCGCCCTCCGGGCTGCTCAGCGCAGGGCCGACCACACCTCGACACCGACGAGCCAGGTGGCGAGCACGCACACCGCGACGAAGGTGAGGTTCCACAGGGCGCGCGGCAGGTGCGTCAGCTGGGCCAGCACCGCGGGGTCGCTGGCGCCCGAGCGGTCCGCGAGCACCGCGAGCAGGTGGCGCCAGGCACCGACGAGCAGCACGACGCCGAGCCCGATGAGGACCTGCGGCTGGAGCGTGTCGTCGCGCCACCACCACAGGGCCGCCGAGCCGCCGATGGCGACGATCATGACGACGACCGTGAGCGCCGAGCGCACCCGCACCAGGGCGAAGAGCAGGATGACCAGCCCGGCCGTGACGAGCGGGGCCGACCAGCCGCGTCCGGCCGCCCAGACCATGAGCGCACCGATGATCGCCGGGACCGGGTAGCCGGCCCACGTGGAGGCGACGCGTCCCGGGCCTCTCGCGGGGCCGCGGGTGACGGCGTGGCCGGACATGTCGCCGCGCAGGACGAACCCGGTGAACTGGCGGCCGACGAGCACGCCGACGACGGCGTGGCCGAGCTCGTGCACGAGGGTGACGACGAGCCGCACGACGCGCCACAGCGGCTCGACGGCGACGAGCACGAAGGCGACGCCGAGCACGACGAGGACGCTCGTCGTGCTGATCGCGATGTCACCCGTCACGGGCACGACGCGGTCACGGACGGCGTCGAAGAGGTTCACGGACAGGAGAACCTAGCCCATCGGGTTGTGGGCGCGAGCCGGCAGGACATCCGGCGCGGTTTTCGGCAGAGTGGGGCAGATGCGCCAGGGGTTCCGTCGTCGCGCGCCCGGCCGCCACCGGGCGCGTCGGGAGCCCGACAGGCCCGGCCGGCGTCGACGCGTCCCGCTCGTGGCCGCCGCGCTCGCGGTGGTCCTCGTGGGGCTCCTCGCGGTGGTCCTGCCGTGGGCCTGGCAGTTCCGGCCCTTCGACCCGAGGCACGGCTTCGGGCCGGACTACCCGCCCGCGGGCATCGGTGCGGCCCAGGCGCCGATCGGGGCCCCGCCGAGAGCGCCGGGCGGGCGTGGCGGGTACGCCTTCATGCAGCTCCAGCCCGACGGCAGGCACCCGGTGGCCTACGACCCGTGCCGACCCGTGCACTTCGTCGTCAGCACCGTCGGGCTCCCCGAGGGTGGCGAGGCGCTCGTGCGCGAGGCGGCGGACGTCATGTCGCAGGCCTCGGGGCTGCAGTTCGTCTACGACGGACTGACCGACGAGGCGCCGAGCCCGGACCGCGACCCCTACCAGCCCGAGCGCTACGGCGACCGCTGGGCGCCGGTGTTCGTCGGCTTCGCCACCCCCGACGAGGTGCCCGGCCTGGCCGGCGGTGCGATCGGTCTGGGCGGCAGCACGCCTCGGGCGGCGGGCGACGGCCTGCTCGTCTACGTCACGGGCGCCGTGTGGCTCGACCGCGACCCGATGACGGCGCTGCTGACGGCCGGCCGTCGCGACTCGGCGCGCGCCGTCGTCGAGCACGAGATCGGGCACGTGCTCGGGCTCGGGCACGTCCAGGACTCCTCCGAGCTGATGTGGGAGTCCGGCGGTGCGGTGTCCGGCCCGGCCGACGGCGACCGTCGTGGCCTCGCGATCCTCGGCCGTGGCTCCTGCCGTCCTGACCTCTGACCGTTGCGAGCGGTCACCAGCCCCAGGTGCCCGGTCCGCCCTTGAACGGCCCGACGACGCGGTCGGTGACCCAGCCGCCGTAGAACCCGCCCTCCTGCGCTCGCACCCGCTCGCCGTCGACGAAGCACGCGTCGACGAGTCCGGGCATGACGGCCACGTGCCCGGCGAGGGCGGCGTACGCGTCGACCGGCTCGGGATAGGTCCACGCCGCCCGCGCGGCCCGCCGGCCGCTCCCGACGACGTCGAAGTAGGACGCGCGTCCCTTCCACTCGCACACCGTGTGCCCCTCGACGGGGACGAGAGCGCCGGCGACGAACGCGTCGGCCGGCAGGTAGTACGTCGGTGGGTGGCTGGTCTCGAGCACCCGCAGCGACGCGCGGGTGCGGGCGACGACGTCCCCGCCGAGGTGCACCTCGACGAGCTCGGCCGACCCCTCGAGCGCCGGCGGGCGGGGGTACTCCCAGACCGACTCCTGGCCCGGGCCGGGGGGCTCGGGGACGGGACGCGTCACCGGACGGCCTCGGCGATCTCCTCGACGCCGCGCGCGAGGCGGTCGACGTCATCGGCGCTCGTGTACGGCGCGAGCCCGGCCCGCACACCGCCGACGGCGCCGAGGCCGAGGTGGTGGCTGCACTCCCAGGCGTAGAAGTGGCCGGCCGGTGCGTTGACGCCCCGCTCCGCCAGGCCCTCGCGGATCGCCTGCGGGTCGAGGCCGTCGATGGTGAACAGCAGGGTCGGCGTCCGACGCTTGGCGTTGCTCCACACGGTGAGGCCCGGCACGGCCCGCAGCCGCTCCTCGAGGGTCGCGAGCAGGGCGTCCTCGTGCGCCTCGAGCGCGGCGAACGACGCGACGAGAGCCTCCCGACGCGTCCGGCTGCCCGTCGCGTCCGGCGTCCCGGACTGGTCGCCGGCGAGCGTCGCGAGGAAGTCGACGGCCGCCGTCGTGCCGGCGAGCAGCTCGTACGGCAGGGTGCCGAGCTCGAAGCGCTCCGGGACGGCGTCGGTCGAGGGCACGAGCTTGGCCGGGTGCAGGGTCTCGAGCAGCTCGGGCCGGGCGGCGAGGGCCCCGAGGTGCGGGCCGAGGAACTTGTACGGCGAGCAGACCCAGAAGTCCGCGCCGGCGGCCACCACGTCGGTCGATGCGTGCGCCGTCGCGTGCACGCCGTCGACCCACAGCAGCGCGCCCGCGTCGTGGGCGACGTCGGCGATGGCGGGCAGGTCGGGGCGGGTGCCGATGAGGTTCGAGGCCGCCGTCACCGCCACGAGGCGCGTCCGGTCGGACAGGACCGCGGCGACCTCCGACGCGTCGAGCTCGCCGGTGGCGGGGTCGAACCCGACCCAGCGCACGGTGGCGCCCCGGGCCTCGGCGGCCAGCACCCACGGGCGCACGTTGGCGTCGTGGTCGAGGCGCGAGACGACGACCTCGTCGCCCGGGCCCCAGGCGGCCGAGAGGGTGCGGGACAGGTGGAAGGTCAGCTCGGTGGCGCTGCGGCCGAAGACGACGCCGCGGGGGTCGGCGCCGAGCAGGTCACCGATCGCCGCCCGGGCGTCGAGCACGATGGCGTCGGCGCGTCGCTCGGACGGGGTCACGGAGCCACGGTTGGAGATCGACGACGTCAGGGTGTCGGCGACGGCTCGGGCCACGACGTCGGGTGTCTGCGAGCCGCCCGGGCCGTCGAAGTGGGCGGCGCCCGAGCGCAGCGACGGGAAGTGGGAGCGGACACGGTCGACGTCGAGGGCCATGCCCCGAGCGTAGGCCGACGCGGACGGCTGGTCCCGATCCGCCACCGTCCCGGGCCGCGACCCCCGGGTTGCGCCCCGAGCCCGATGCCCCTAACGTCCTCGCCACACCCGGATGTTAACGCTCACATCCACCAAAGGACGGACGACGATGTCTCGACCACCCCGGGCCAGGCCGGCCCGCCGCGTCACCGCCGGAGCCCTCGCCGCACTCGTCGCGACCACCGTCGCCGGTGTCGCGGCGACGGCCACCACGGCCGCGAGTGCCTCTCCCACCGCCTCGTCGGCACCCGAGCCGCCGAACCTCGCCCCGCTCAGCCGACCGTTCGCGATGCCGGGCTTCAAGGAGCAGGAGTTCAACGGCGCCCTCTTCGTCGGGCAGGGCGAGACCCGGTTCTCGGTCTCGGTCGACCTGTTGACCAAGGACGGCAAGGTCATCAACGAGAACATGGTGCCGAGCATCCAGAAGCTCGGACCCATCGCCACCGACGGCTCGTACTACGAGATCGAGCTGTCCACCGACGACCGCGTCATCACCAAGGAGCGCCTGGGTGGGCTCCAGGCCACCATCGACCACCCCGAGAGCTGGTCGGCCGCCGACGTCGCCGCCGCCAAGGCGCAGCTGCCGGGCCTGCAGGCCAAGTACGACGCCATGCAGGCGGGCAAGCGCAACGTCGTCGTCAAGTACGCCCGCGTCGACAACTCGGAGCTCGTCGGGTCCGTCACCGCCCTCGACGACGACACGTCACTCTGGATCGATGCCAGCGCACCGTGGGCCGAGCCGAGCACCTATGCGGCGCAAGGGAGCTCATCCCTCGTGGGCACCACGACGGGCGTCCGCGACGCGTCACGCACCGGGCACTTCCGCGTCGACGCCGCGACTCCGGCGGGGACCACCGCGTCGTGGGCCACGCTCAAGGACATGCTCGCCGGCATGGTCGGCAAGCCCGCCGCGTCGGGGCAGGGCGCGGCCGCCCTGCGCTACGACCTGTCCAAGGGGCAGACCATCACCTTCACGGCTCGGATGGCCGACGACGCCGTGCCTGCTGCGACGCGCACCCAGGACCAGACGCTCGCCCTCATCGCGAACGCCCGCGCCCACGTCGACGACGCCAGCGTCCACGGCAGCGGCGAGGTCGGCCGGGCCACGACGTTCATGCGTGACGCGATGGCCCTCAACGCCAACTACGACGAGAAGTACGACCGCTCGTTCGTCATGTGGGGCCTCGGCGGCGGTGGCGACGACATCTTCAAGGGCTGGGACTCCGGCTGGGACGGCATCACCGCGAACAGCCTCGACCCGGCGCTCGCCCTCGACCACATCCGCGACTTCTACGACCAGGGCGGCGGCCCGCGCTACGACCAGCTCAACGCCGGCCCGATGCACGCCTACCTCGCCTGGCGCACGTACACGCGTACCGGCGACAAGCGGATCCTCGAGCTCGTCTACCCGTACCTGACCAGCTACATCGCCCGGATGCCGGAGTTCGACACCGACAAGGACGGCCTGCTCGAGAGCCCGTGGGCCGGCCCGCGCCAGGGCGGCCGCGGCAACCACCTCGGCCTCGACGACAGCCCGCAGTACTGGAACTTCAAGCAGGTCGTCACCGACGGCACGGACAACCGCGACAACACGAACCTCACCGACGTCGCGCTCAACTCCTACTACGGCCTCTTCGCCGAGAACCTCTCGCAGATGGCGACGGCGCTCGGCAAGCCCGCCGACGCCGAGAAGTACGCGGCCCTCAAGGCGCAGCTGAAGACGCGGATGAACGAGCGGCTGTGGAACGCCGACCGCGGTCTCTACCTCAACCGCTACCTCGACGGCTCGTGGGAGCCGACGAACACCCCGACCGTCTTCTACCCGCTCTTCGGCGGCCTCGCGACGCCCGAGCGGGCCAAGGTGCTCGTCGAGCAGCACCTGCTCGACCCGGCCGAGTACTGGGGCGAGTACGCGGTGCCGAGCGTGGCCCGCAACGACCCGGCGTACTGCAACTCCGGCGCCAAGCACCCCGGCGTCACCGGCTACGAGTTCTTCCAGAAGCAGGGCGAGGAGGACGCGTGCGAGGAGTGGCAGGGCGCCGTCTGGCCGCCGATGAACGCCACGGTCTACGACGGCCTCAAGCGCTACGGCTTCGACAAGCCGGCCGCCGACCTCGCCACGAAGAGCACCAAGCTGTGGCTCACCACGTGGGAGGACCTCGGCTGGTTCCCCGAGTACTTCGACCCGGAGCCGGGCCAGGTCATCAACAGCGCGGCGACCGACACGACGTGGCGCACGTACTCGTGGAGCAACCTCATGCCGCTCATGGGCACGCAGGAGCTCATCGCCGACGAGCCGTGGGGCGACCCGAACGGGTTCCGGTTCGGCACCCTCGGCCTGCCGGGCACCAACGAGGTCGACGACGTGCCGCTGCACGGGCACCGCTACGACGTCACGGCCGGCACCACCACGACCCTGCTCAAGGAGGACGGCCACCTCGTCTTCCAGGCCGTCGGAGGACGCGTCGTCGTGCGTGACTTCGTCTACGACGGGTCGACGGCGTCGTTCACGGTCAAGGCGGAGAAGCCGACGCGTCTGTCGCTCCAGCCGCGCGGAGGCGGCAAGCCCTCGGTCGTCAATGTGCCCGCCGGCACGACGACCACGCGCCTCTGACCCCTTCCTTCCCTCCCTCCCGCACGATCGCTCCCTCGCCCCACGATCGAAAGAACAGTCCGTCACCTCCGAAGGTGACGGACTGTTCTTTCGATCGGGTGACGGAGTGTTCTTTCGAACGGGGTGACGGAGTGTTCTTTCGATCGGTCAGTCGGTGACGCGGCCGTCCTCGAAGAGGCGCGGGACGCGGTGGTTGGCGACGAACCGGTTGTCGGGGTCGTAGGCCGACCGGATCCCCTTGAGCTGCAGCCAGGTCAGCTCGTCGAAGGCGGACCGGACATCGGTCTGCTCCTCGGCGAAGTTGAGGTAGGTGCGTCCGGACTCGAAGGGCCGCATCGCCGCCACCAGGCGGTCGGCATCCGCCTTGGCAGCTGCCGCCAGCTCGGGCGTGGCCGCGATGCCGACGGCGAACAGCGCGTGGTCGGCGTCGAGGTGGGTGAGCGCCCCACCGTCCTCGACCGGACGCGCCAGCGCCCCGCCGAGCTGGCGCAGCTCGGTCGAGAGCAGCGACGTTCCCGAGCCGGGGCCGACCTGCTCGAGCAGCGTGTCGACCGCGGCGTCGGTCAGCGTGCCGACCATCGCCGAGCCGGAGACGCCCGGCGTCGGGCCCTCGGGGTCCATGTGGATGCGCGGCAGGGCGCGCGCCGGCACCCGGTCGAAGGTGTCGATCTCGGGGCCGAGTCCGCGCAGCAGCGACAGCACCGCGCGGGCCTGCGCGTCGCAGTCGACGACGGCGCCGTCGACGACGACGAGCGACCGGCCGCGCAGCGGCTCCGGGATCATCGGCAGCGGCGGCAGGTTGAGCAGCCGCAGCGACGTCGAGACGCAGTCGGGCGCGTCGG
>JAEWFB010000447.1 GCA_023389095.1 Actinomycetes bacterium | reverse complement strand
CGATCCACGGGATGCCGCCGCCGGGGTTGTACTTCTGGAACAGCTGGAGGTTCTGGCCCTCGAGCGTCATCAGCGGCTGCTGGTTGCGGTCCTGGGTCTCGATGGCCTCCAGGGCCAGGACGTCGCTGGTGTACTTCGCCTTGGCGAACGACCACGTCGGGGTGTCGGGGTGCACGTCGTTCGACGAGCTCGTCGTCGGCGTCAGGCCGCTGAAGGTGCCGAACCGGGCCAGCGCACCGATGAGGGCCCAGCGCTCCATGGCGCAGAACGGGCAGTACTCGGCGCCGACGTAGAGCACCTTCGGCTTGCCGTCCTGCGTCAGCGGCGCGCCGCCCTCGAGCTTGCCCGGGGCGAAGTTCGGGTCGGGCGCGGCCGACGCGTCGAGGGTGGCCTGCGGCAGCGAGACGAGGGACGACAGGGCCGCGTCGGCGCCGCTGGCCGCGGGGGCGGCGGGCTTGGGCCGGTTCGACACGGCGACACCGACGGCGACCGCCACGATGACCACGACCACGGCGACGACGGCCGCGATCACCTGCTTGCGCTGGCGCTCCTTGCGCTCGACGTCGGCGCGCATCTGTGCCGCGCGTGCGGCGGTCTCTGCCCTGCTGTTCTTGCCCACGTCTGCGTCCTTCACCCGATCCGGTCGTTCGACCCGGCCACTCGATCCGCGCCGGCGCTGCCTACCGTCCGCTACTACACGACGTAGTGCGGACGGCCCACTCTACCCACGACACTGTGACCAGCGTCGGGCGCACCCCGGGAGTTCCCCGAACGCGGCCCGCGCGGTCACGATCGCGTCACCGACGCCGCTGCCGGGCCACCTCGTAGAGCGTGACGCCCGTGGCGAGCCCGGCGTTGAGCGACTCGACGGCCGAGCTCATCGGGATCGACACGATCTGGTCGCACGTCTCGCGGACGAGGCGCGAGAGCCCCTTGCCCTCCGAGCCGGTGACGATGACGAGCGGCTCGGTCGCGAGCGTCAGGTCGGGCAGCTCGACGTCGCCGTCCATGTCGAGGCCGAGGACGAAGAAGCCGGCCTTCTTGAACTCCTCGAGCGCCCGGGTCAGGTTGCTCGCCTTCGCCACGGGGATGCGCGCGGCCGCGCCAGCCGAGGTCTTCCACGCCGACGCGGTCATGCCGACGGAGCGGCGCTCCGGCACGACGACGCCGTGGCCACCGAAGGCGGCGACCGATCGGACGATCGCACCGAGGTTGCGCGGGTCGGTGATGCCGTCGAGGGCCACGACGAGCGGGATCCCGGGCATCTCGGGGTCGATGAGGTCGGCCGGGTCAGCGTAGTCGTAGGGCGGCACCTGGAGCGCGAGGCCCTGGTGCACGCCGCCGTCGGTGAGCCGGTCGAGCTCGCCGCGCGGCGTCTCGAGGATGGCCAGGCCCCGCTCGGTCGCGAGCTTGAGGGCCTCGCGGACGCGGTCGTCGGTGTCGATGCGCGTGGCGACGTACATCGTGGCCACCGGCACCTCGGCGCGCAGCGCCTCGACGACGGAGTTGCGGCCGTAGACCATCTCGCTCGAGGTCTTGCTCCGGCTCTTGGGCCGCGAGCCGGCACGGGCACCGGCCGAGCCGGAGCCCGCGCGCTTGGCCGCAACCTTGGCCCGCTTGTGTGCCGGGTGGTACTCGCGGTCGGCCGCCTTGGGTGTGGGGCCCTTGCCCTCGAGACCACGACGGCGCTGGCCGCCGGAGCCGACGGACGGCTTCTTGCCGCCCTTGCGGACGGCGCCGCGTCGCTGGGAGTTGCCTGGCATGGGAGTCCTTCGGTTCGGGTCGGTCGGCGGTCAGTCCGCCGCGGCCTCCGGGCGCTCGGGCCGCGCGAGCGACCACTCCGCACCCGAGGGCGTGTCGGTGATGGTGATGCCGGCGGCCACGAGCGCGTCGCGGATCTCGTCGGCGCGGGCGAAGTCGCGCTCCTGGCGGGCGTGCTGACGCGCGTCGAGCTGGACGCGGACGAGGGCGTCGAGCGCGGACTCGGCCGCTGCGTCGCTGCCACCGTGGGTGCTGGTGCCCCAGTGCCCCGCGAGCGGGTTGACCCCGAGCACGTCGGTCATCGCCACGACCGCTGCCGCGGCCGCGAGGGCGGCCTCGTCGTCGGCCTCGTCGAGGGCGGTGTTGCCGGCGCGGACGGTGTCGTGGACGACGGCGAGCGCGCCGGACACCCCGAGGTCGTCGTCCATCGAGGCCACGAACTCGGCCGGCAGCGCTGCCTCAGCGGCGGCCGCGGCGACGTCACCACGCCGCGCCGCGCGCTCGAGGAAGCCCTCGATGCGCTCGACCGCGGCGGCCGCCTCGTCGAGCGAGCCGGGGTGGTACTCGATGGTCGAGCGGTAGTGCGCGGCGGTGAGGAAGTAGCGCAGCACGAGCGGACGCGTCGTCTCGAGCAGGTGGCGCACCTCGAGGGCGTTGCCCAGCGACTTGCCCATCTTCTGCCCCTTGACGGTGACCCACGCGTTGTGGAGCCAGTACCGGGCGAAGCCGAGTCCGGCGGCGCGGGACTGCGCGAGCTCGTTCTCGTGGTGCGGGAAGCGCAGGTCGATGCCGCCGCCGTGGATGTCGAACTCCTCGCCGAGCCAGCGCCGCGCCATCGCCGAGCACTCGAGGTGCCAGCCGGGCCGGCCGGCCCCGAACGGGGTCGGCCACGAGGCGGTCTCGGGCTCGTGCGCCTTGCGGCCCTTCCACAGGGCGAAGTCGCGAGGGTCGCGCTTGCCACGCGGGTCGGCGTCCTCGGCCGCCACCATGTCGTCGATCGACTGGTTGGACAGCGAGCCGTACTCGGGCCAGGAGCGCACGTCGAAGTACACGTCGCCGGAGCCGTCGGGCGCCGGGTAGGCGTGGCCCTTCTCGACGAGGGTCTCCATGAGGGTGACCATGTCGGGCACGTGG
Organism: Actinomycetes bacterium; assembly: GCA_023389095.1. GTDB lineage: Bacteria > Actinomycetota > Actinomycetes > Actinomycetales > Dermatophilaceae > Monashia. The sequence goes on along the minus strand of JAEWFB010000447.1, from coordinate 5,044 downwards.
CCGGTGGCCCGCGGCTCGTACGAGGCGGGCTCGACGCCGAGCGCGTCGAGGGCGAGGGTCGTCAGCCGCTCGTTGCGGTAGCTGAGGGCGAACCAGTCCTCGCCGGAGTCGGCGGCCTTGCGCAGCACCTTGTCGTCGATGTCGGTGACGTTGCGCACGAGGGTGACCTCGTAGCCGTGGCCGGTCTCGAGCCAGCGGCGCAGCACGTCGAAGGCGACGGCGAACCGGATGTGCCCGATGTGCGGGGCGCCCTGGGTCGTGAGCCCACAGATGTACATGCCGACCTTGCCGGTCTCGCGCGGCGTGAAGTCGCGCAGCTCCCGGGTGGCGGTGTCGAACAGTCGTAGGCTCACCCGCCGCAGTCTATCGGCGCACGAGCACCCCTCCGGACGCGCCGACACCCGCCCCCGATCGAGAGAACACTCCGTCCCACCGCTCCCCGATCGAGAGAACACTCCGTCACGTGACGGAGTGTTCTCTCGATCGGGCTGCCACGTGTCAGTGGCCGCGGGCGACCCACGTGTCAGTGGCCGCGGGCGACCCACGCGTCGAGGTCGGGGGCCTCGGCACCGATGCGCGTCGCGTCGCCGTGCCCGGTCAGCACGACGGTGTCCCCCGGCAGCGTCAGGACGCGGCCGCGAAGGGAGTCGATGATCGTCGGGAAGTCCGAGAACGACCGGCCGGTGGCCCCCGGCCCGCCCTGGAAGAGCGTGTCGCCGGAGAACAGCACGCCGAGGGCCGGCACGTGGAAGCAGCAGGCGCCCGGCGCGTGGCCGGGAGTGTGCAGCACGTGCGCCTCGACGTCGCCGACCTGCACGACGTCGCCGTCGGCGAGCTCGCGCGTCGGGGCGAGGTCGGGGTGGGTGCGGTCCCAGAGGACGCGGTCGCCCGGGTGCAGCGACACCTCGGTGCCCGGGCGCGCCTCGAGCAGGCCGGGCACCGCCGACACGTGGTCGTCGTGGGCGTGCGTCAGCAGTACGGCGACGATCCGCCGGTCGCCGACGAGGGCGAGCACCGGCCCAGCGTCGTGCGGCGCATCGACGACGACGCACTCCCGGTCGTCGCCCAGCACCCACACGTTGTTCTCGACGTCCCACGTGCCGCCGTCGAGGCTGAAGGTGCCCGACGTGGTCGTGTGCTCGACGCGGACCCCGCCCGGTGAGGTGGGCAGCGGGGGCAGCGCGGTCACAGGACCACGACCGAACGCAGCACGTCGCCACCGTGCATCTTCTCGAAGGCGGCCTCGACGTCGCCGATGCCGATCCGCTCGGTGACGAACGCGTCGAGGTCGAAGCGCCCCTGCCGGTAGAGGTCGACGAGCATCGGGAAGTCGCGGCTCGGCAGGCAGTCGCCGTACCAGCTCGACTTGAGGGCACCGCCGCGGCCGAAGACGTCGATGAGCGGCAGCGTCAGCTTCAGGTCGGGCGTGGGCACCCCGACGAGCACGACGGTGCCGGCGAGGTCGCGGGCGTAGAACGCCTGCTCGTAGGTCTCGGGCCGGCCGACCGCCTCGACGACGACGTCGGCGCCGTTGCCGCCGGTCAGCTCGCGGATGGCCTCGACCGGGTCGGTCTCGCGGCTGTTGACGGTGTGCGTCGCCCCGAAGTGCTTCGCCTTCTCGAGCTTGCGGTCGTCGACGTCGACGGCGATGACCGTCGTGGCCCCCGCGATGCTCGCGCCCGCGATCGCCGCATCACCCACGCCGCCGCAGCCGATGACGGCCACGGAGTCTCCGCGCCGCACGTTGCCGGTGTTGACGGCCGCACCGAAGCCCGCCATGACACCACAGCCGAGCAGGCCGACCGCCGCGGCGTCGGCGTCGGGCACCTTGGTGCACTGGCCCGCCGCCACGAGCGTCTTCTCGGCGAAGGCCCCGATCCCGAGGGCGGGTGTCAGCTCGGTGCCGTCGGTCAGCGTCATCTTCTGCGTCGCGTTGTGCGTGGCGAAGCAGTACCAGGGCTGGCCCTTGGCGCAGGCGCGGCACTGGCCGCAGACGGCCCGCCAGTTGAGGATGACGAAGTCGCCCGGCGCGACGTCGCTGACGCCCTCGCCGACCGCCTCGACGACGCCGGCGGCCTCGTGCCCGAGCAGGAAGGGGAACTCGTCGTTGATGCCGCCCTCGCGGTAGTGCAGGTCGGTGTGGCAGACGCCGCAGGCCTGGACGGCCACGACGGCCTCACCCGGGCCCGGGTCGGGCACGACGATGTCGACGAGCTCGACGTCGGCTCCCTTGCTCCGGGCGATGACACCCTTGACGGTCTGCGGCACGGTGGGACCTCCTCCTGCCCTCGCGGGCTCGACGCGGGCGCAGCCGACCTCGCGGCGCGCGATGGCACCGGTCGCCTCGCGGCCGGTCCGGGGTCCAGCCAAACCCGACCCCGGTCCGCGGGTCAACGGGTGCGGCCGGCGCAGCGGCGTCTGCGCAGGTCAGCCGGGCCCCGACCGACTTTCCCCGCAGGCAAGGCGGCTACGCTCCCGCCATGCCCAGGCCCGCGTTCGACGACGTCATCCACGAGCGGAGCCGGTTGCAGCTGTGCGGGCTGCTCGCCCCCGTCGTCGAGGCCGAGTTCGCGACGCTGCGAGCGGAGGTCGGGCTGTCGGACTCGGCACTGTCCAAGCACCTGCGAGCGCTCGAGGCGGCCGGGTACCTCACCACCCGCCGGGTCACCCACGGGGGTCGCACGCGCACCCTCGCCGCCCTCACCGAGGTCGGGCGCCACGCCTTCTGCGGGCACGTCGCCGCGATCCAGCGGCTCGCCGGCATCGCCTCGGTGCGCGGCCGCTCGACGGTGCGCCGGATCGCGTTCGACCCGGCCGCGCGCTTCTAGCGGCCGACTCCCCGCCTGACGGTTGTCAGCGCGCGACGACGAGGGCGGTGGCCAGCGCGGCGACGCCCTCTCCCCGACCGGTGAGCCCCAGGCCGTCGGTCGTCGTGCCGCTCACCGAAACCGGGGCGCCCGCGGCCGCCGTGAGCGCAGCCTCGGCCTCGGCGCGGCGGGTCCCGACCTTGGGCCGGTTGCCGACCACCTGCACCGCGACGTTGCCGATCTCGAACCCGGCCTCCCGCACGAGCCGGGCCGCCTCGGCGAGGAGCGTGACGCCCGACGCGCCGGCGAGCTCGGGCCGCGACGTGCCGAAGTGCGCGCCGAGGTCACCGATGCCGGCGGCCGAGAAGAGCGCGTCGCAGGCCGCGTGCGCGGCGACGTCGGCGTCGGAGTGCCCCTCGAGGCCACGCTCACCGGGCCAGCTCAGCCCGGCCACCCACAGCTCGCGGTCCGACCCCTCCGGGGCGAGCGCGTGCACGTCGACGCCGACGCCGACGCGCGGCAGCGGCGTGCTCACGCGCCGTCCTTCCAGTCGATGGGGCCACGGTGCACCTTGTGCGGCGCGGCCTGGGCCACGGGCTTGACGACCATGGTGTCGATGTTGACGTGCTGCGGCAGGCCCACGACGAAGGCGATGCACCGGGCCACGTCGTCGGCCACGAGCGGCCGGTCGACGCCCTCGTAGACCTTGTCGGCGGCGGCCCGGTCGCCGCCGAGGCGGGTCAGCGAGAACTCCTCCGTGTGCACCATGCCGGGACGGATGTCGACGACGCGGATGTTCTCGCCGTTGAGCTCGAGGCGCAGCGTCTCGGAGACGACCGACGTGCCGTGCTTGGCCGCGACGTAGCCGCCGCCCCCCTCGTAGACCCGCTCGCCGGCGATCGAGGACACGTCGACGATCGTCGCCCGCGCCGAGCGCCGCAGCAGGGGCAGCACCGCCTGGGTGACCCGCATCGTGCCGACGACGTTCGTCGCGTACATCCGCTCCCACTCGGCCGGGTCGCCGTCCTCGACGCGGCTGACCCCGAGGGCCCCTCCGGCGTTGTTGACGACGACGTCGCAGCGCTCGAGGGTCGCGGCCCCGGCCGCGACGCTGGCGGCGTCCGTGACGTCCATGACGAGGGCGCGCGCGGCGGCACCGATCTGCGCCACCACCGCGTCGAGCTTCTCGGCGCGCCGGCCGGCGACGACGACGTCGAAGCCGTCCGCGACGAGGCGTTGGGCGGTGGCGGCGCCGATGCCGGTGCCTCCGCCGGTGATGAGGGCGAGGGGACGGGTCTGGTCAGTCACGTTGCCGAGGATAGGCGCTCCGCGGTTCGAGGTACCGGCGCGGTCCGGAGCACGCGCCGATACCTCGAACGCGGATGGCAGGGGCGTCGCGGGAGCCGTCAGACGGTGGCCGCGACGAGGCGGGCGGCGGTGTCGAGGTCGTCGGGCGTCGTCACCTTGAAGGCCAGGCGGTCGCCGTCGACGACGAGCACGGGCTCGCCGAGCCGCTCGACGAGGCCGGCGTCGTCGGTGGCCTCGCTCGAGACCGCGTGGGCGCGGGCGAGCACGTCGCGGCGGAAACCCTGCGGGGTCTGGACGGCCCGCAGCGCGGCCCGGTCGGGCGTGGCGACGACCCGGCCCGACGCGTCGACCTGCTTGACGGTGTCGACGACGGGTGTGCCGGGCACGACGGCGACCGCCCCGTCCTCGACGGCCGCGACGACACGCGCGAAGACCGCCGGCGGCGTCAGGCAGCGCGCGGCGTCGTGGACGAGGACGACGTCGACCGACGCGTCGAGCGCCGCGAGACCGGCGGCCACCGAGTCGCCGCGCTCGGCTCCCCCGGCCACGACCTCGAGGTCGGGCGCGGCCGACGCGTGCTCGGCTGCAGCGAGCCGACAGGCCTCCCGCGCCTGCTGCACCCACTCGGGCGGGGCGACGACGACGACCTGGTGCAGGTCGGGACACGACAAGGCTCCCCGCAGGGCGTACCCCAGGAGGGGACGCCCGGCGAGGGGCACGAACGCCTTCGGGACACCGGCCCCGAGACGCGAACCGGAGCCGGCCGCGACGATGATGACGCCGACGCGACCGGCTCCGGTGTTGCCGTTCAGGATGAGGCTCGCCGTCAGGAGGCGAGGACCTCGTCGAGGATCGACTCGGCCTTGTCCTCGTCGGTCTTCTCCGCGAGCGCGAGCTCGGAGACGAGGATCTGACGGGCCTTGGCGAGC
>JAEWFB010000444.1 GCA_023389095.1 Actinomycetes bacterium | reverse complement strand
TCGCGGTGGACGTCGTCGGTGAGGACCTCGGTCAGCCACTGCCGGGCGACCGTCCACGCGGGCCGCCCGAGGGCGAGGAACGCGTTGAGGCTGGGCGTCAGCCACGCGGTGGCGAGGTCGGGACCCTCGCCGACGAGCCCGGCGTCGCGGCCGACCGCCGCGACCTTCCCGGCGTCGACGACGAGGTCGCCGATGCGGACGCCGACGCGTCGGTCCGGGTCGTCGGCGGTGCTGAAGACGCCGTAGGGGAGCGTGTGGATGCCGAAGGGGTGGTCGGCGGGGACGTCGAGCCATGTCGTCGTCACGTCGATCTCCTTGTCGTGGTGGACGGTTCGCAGGGGGAGGGCGGGATCCGGGTTCAGGGGACCAGGCCGAGGGCCTCGAGCTCGTGGAGCGGGTCGAGGACGCCACAGCAGCCGTACGACGAGAAGGCGCGGCGGACCCGGGCGGCGTCCTCGTGCCCGAGCGAGGAGATCGCGCCGACGAGCACCTCGGTGTCGGTGCGGGCCAGGGTGGCGGCCAGGTGCGGCGCCTCGGCGCCGTCGAGCGCCTCGTGCACCGCGAGCAGCACGTTGAGCAGGCCGTGCATCGGCTCGCCGTCGTAGCGCCCGCGCACGGCGTGGTGCAGGCCGCCGGTCAGCTTGAACGACAGGCCGCGCAGGACGACGGCGTCGAGGAATGCCCCGAGGGCGGCCTCGTCGGGCCAGGGCCAGGTGGCCGTCGGGCCGGTGCGGAACTTGGCCCGGACGTCGTGGTCGGCATCGACGGCCTCGGCGACGTCGTCGAGGGCGTGCTCCTGCTCGGCCCCCGTGCCGACCTCGACGACGAGGGGCACCCCGAGGTCGAGAAGGGCCCGCCAAGCGGCGGACCAGCCGACTTCGCCGGCCGTGACGAGCACCCGCTCGTCCTCGCGCAGCAGGTCGACGGCGTCGGCGAGCGCCGCGCCGGGTGAGCCGGGACGCACGACGAGCGAGACCGCCAGGGGCTCGGTGGAGGTCCGCTCGTCGGTGGCCGCGAGGGCCGCGAGGTCGCCGGCGGCCGCGGCCGGGACGAGGAGCGGCCCGACGTGCGGGCCGTGGCCGGCCGTGCGACGGTCGAGGTGCTCGCGCACGGCGACGTCGAGCGCCGCGTTGCCGGGTGGGAAGACCGCCGCGTCGTCGACGAGACGGTCGAACAGGGGCGCGAACGGCGTCCTTGACATGGTTCCGGAGCGTACTCCACTGTTGCAGTACTGATACGTCAACGTCCGCTGAACGGACGCGTCGACGTGAGGACGACAGAGAGGCCACCGGTCCATGGCGCACTACACCGCCGTCGGCGACATCCCCCCGAAGCGGCACACCCAGCACCGCCGGCCCGGCACGGGAGGGCAGCCCGGCGAGCTGTACTACGAGGAGCTGATGGGGGAGGAGGGCTTCTCCTCCGACTCCTCGCTGCTCTACCACCGCAACATCCCGTCGACGACCGTCGGCGCCGCGGTGTGGGACCTGCCCGACCAGTCGACGACGCCGAACCACCCGCTGACCCCGCGCCACCTCAGGCTGCACGACCTCTTCGACGCCGACGCCGCGGCCCGCGCCGACGTCGTGACCGGACGCCGCCTCGTGCTCGGCAACGGCGACGTCCGCATCTCCTACGTCGTTGCCGCGCAAGCGAGTCCGTGGTACCGCAACGGCATCGGCGACGAGTGCGTGTACGTCGAGCGCGGCGCCGCACGCGTCGAGACCGTCTTCGGCGCCTTCGACGTGGCCGAGGGCGACTACCTCGTCATCCCGCGGGCCACGACGCACCGTTGGCTCCCCGTCGCCGACGCCGACGAGCCCCTGCGCGCCTACTGCATCGAGGGCAACAGCCACATCGCGCCGCCGAAGCGCTACCTCAGCCGGTACGGCCAGCTGCTCGAGCACGCCCCCTACTGCGAGCGCGACCTGCGCCAGCCGCAGGGCCCGCTGCTCGCCGAGGACCTCGGCGCCGACCCCCACGAGCAGACCGAGGTGCACATCAAGCACCGCGGCACCGGCCCGGGTGGCGTCGTCGGCACGATCCACACGCTCCCGTTCCACCCGCTCGACGTCGTCGGCTGGGACGGCTGCCTCTACCCCTATGCCTTCAACGTGCGCGACTTCGAGCCGATCACCGGCCGCATCCACCAGCCGCCGCCCGTGCACCAGGTCTTCGAGGGCGCGAACTTCGTCATCTGCAACTTCGTGCCCCGCAAGGTCGACTACCACCCGCTCGCCGTGCCGGTGCCGTACTACCACTCCAACGTCGACAGCGACGAGATCATGTTCTACGTCGACGGCGACTACGAGGCGCGCAAGGGCTCGGGCATCGGCAAGGGCTCGATCTCGGTGCACCCCGGTGGACACCCGCACGGCCCGCAGCCGGGTGCCACCGAGGGCTCGCTCGGCGTCGAGCGGTTCGACGAGCTCGCCGTCATGGTCGACACCTTCCGCCCGCTCGAGCTCGGCGAGGGCGGTCTCGCCGTCGACGACGGGCTCTACGCGATGTCGTGGTCGAAGGGCCTCGGTCGGCCGGCGCCGGGTGGCGCCCACTCCGAGGGCTGAGGAGGGCGGACGCGTCGTGGCCGACCCTGCAGGGCGCAGCGAGTCCTCCCAGACCCTCGACCGCGGCATCCGGGTGCTCGAGGTGCTCGCGCTGCCCGGGCGGACCGGCGGGCTGACGATCACCCAGCTCGCGGGCGAGCTCGGGGTCGGGCGGCCCGTCGTCTACCGGCTCGTCGCCACCCTCGAGGCGCACCGCCTCGTCTCCCGGGTCGCCGACGGCCGGGTCCGGATCGCCCTGGGCCTGACG
>JAEWFB010000439.1 GCA_023389095.1 Actinomycetes bacterium | reverse complement strand
TCTCTCGATCGGGATCTGCGATCGAGAGAACACTGCGTCACCCCCCCGCGATCGAGAGAACACTGCGTCACGCGTTCGCGAAGGGGCTGGGGGTCAGGTGAGCTGGGGGAGGACCGTCGTCGCGACGTCGGACAGGTGGTCGAGGTCGCTGAGATCGAGCACCTGCAGGTAGACGCGCTCGGTGCCCGCCTCGGCGAAGGCACCGAGCCTGTCGACGACCTCCGCGGCCGAGCCGGCCAGGCCGTTCTCGCGCAGCTCGTCCACGTCGCGGCCGATGGCGTCGGCCCGACGCCGCAGCGTCGCGTCGTCGTCGCCGAGGCACAGCACCTGGGCGGCCGAGTAGGTGAGCGAGTCCGCGTTGCGGTCGATCGCCTCGCACGCGGCGCGGACGCCGTCGAAGAGACGCTTCGAGTCGGCGGCCGGCACGAAGGCGGCGTTGAACTCCGAGGCGTACCGCGCGGCGAGGGCGGGCGTGCGGCGCTTGCCTCCGCCGCCGACGATGATCGGGACGCCGCCCTCCTGGACCGGCTTGGCCAGGGCGGGGGAGTCGGTGACGGGGTAGTGCCTCCCCGCGTGGGTGTAGGTCGCCCCGACCGGCGTCGACCACAGTCCGGTGACGACCTCGAGCTGCTCCTCCAGGCGGTCGAAGCGCTCGCCGAGGGGTGGGAACGGGATGCCGTAGGCGGTGTGCTCCTGCTCGAACCAGCCGGCGCCGAGGCCCAGCTCGACGCGGCCGCCGCTCATCTGGTCGACGCCGGCGACCTGGACCGACAGCGGCCCGGGCAGGCGGAAGGTGGCCGAGGTGACGAGCGTGCCGAGGCGGATCGTGCTCGTGTCGCGGGCGAGGCCGGCCAGGGTCGTCCACGCGTCGGTGGGGCCGGGGCCGCCGTCGCCGCCCATGGCCAGGTAGTGGTCGGAGCGGAAGAAGCCCGAGAAGCCGAGCTCCTCGGCCGCGCGGGCGACCGCGAGGAGGTCGTCGTACGTCGCGCCCTGCTGGGGCTCGGTGAAGATGCGCAGGTCAACGGTCATGACCGTGCAACCGCAGGCCGGTCGCGAACAATCCCGTCAGCCGGGGACGATCCCGTCAGTCGCGGACGATCCCGTCGACGATGACCTCGAGCATCGGGCGGACGTCGAGGTCGGCGTGGCTCGTGTCGGCGACGCTCGCGACGCCGCTGACGAGGCGCATGACGTTGGCCGCGTCGACGCCGGGGCGCAGCTCGCCGCGGCCCTCGAGGTGGGACACGACGCGTCCGTTGGCCTCGCCCATGACGCGGCACTTGCGGTACATCGGCGACTTGGGGTCGTCCATCGCCGCGCAGATCTTCGTCGCGGCCCCGCGGTGCAGGGTGATGTGGTCGATGAAGTTCTCGAACCAGCCCATGAGCATCTCGCGGGCCGGCGCGCCGGTGGCGATGGCGGTGTCGGCGTCGGAGGCGACGCGGTCGGTCCAGTCCTGCATGAGGGCGTCGACGAGCGCCTCGCGGTTGGGGAAGTGCCGGTAGAGGGTGCCGGGGCCGACCTCAGCCCGCTTGGCGATCTCGTCGAGGGAGCAGTCGGTGCCGCGCTCGGTGAAGACGATCCGGGCCGTCGCGAGGATCTTGTCGTAGTTGCGACGGGCGTCGGCACGCATCGGGCGGGCCGGCTTCTCACGAGTTTCCGACGGGGTCGCGGTGGCCGGATCGTGCTGGGCCGCAACGGAACCCGGCGACGAAGCGAGCGTCGCCTCGCCGGTGTCGGCAGGCGTCACGGGAAAACCCCCTTGCTAAAACGGAGACTGTCTCCGTATTGTGGTCCATGCAGAACCGGAGTGGTTCTCCGCTAATAGTAGCGCCGACTGTGTCGTTCCAGAGGAGTCCGGCCACATGACGACCACGATCCGCCCCACCCGCCAGGCCCTGCGCCTGCACCAGTCCCACCTCGCGACGACGCACCGAGCCCCGCTCGTGAAGCGCGGCGAGGTCAGCAGCACCCACGACGGCCGCGACGGCGCCGTCCACACCCGCACGCGTGCCACGGCCTTCACGCCGCTGCGCCGCGACCCGCTCAGCGTCGAGCGCCACCTGACCTTCCAGCCGGCCGTCCAGCACGGTCACCCCGACGAAGCCTGAGGCCCTGATGTCGACCACGACCACCTCCACCCCACCTGCCACCCCACCCACCACATCCACCGCGCCACCCGCCGTGCCAACCCCGTCCGCCCCGACGCGCGACCGCGCGGCCCGCCGCGCCTCCATCGGCATCGGCATCGTGCTCGTCGCGCAGCTGATGCTTGTGCTCGACGCGACGGTCGTCAACGTCGCGCTGCCGCACATCGCGACCGACCTCGGCTTCACGCCCGCCGGCCTGTCGTGGGTGCTCAACGCCTACACGCTGGCCTTCGGCGGCCTGCTCCTGCTCGGCGGACGCCTCGGCGACGTCCTCGGCCGCCTGCGCACCTTCGAGATCGGCCTCGCGGTGTTCACCGTCGCGAGCCTGCTCGGTGGCCTCGCCACGACGCCCGGCCAGCTCATCGCGGCCCGGACGCTGCAGGGCGTCGGTGCCGCGTTCGCGGCCCCCGGCGTGCTCGCCCTCGTCACGACGAGCGCCCCCGACGAGGCGGCCCGCAACCGCGGCCTGGCCCTCTTCACCGCGGTGTCCTCCGCGGGTGCGTCGATCGGCCTGCTGCTCGGCGGCGCCCTCACCGTCTTCGTCAGCTGGCACTGGACGCTCTTCGTCAACGTGCCGATCGGCGCCGTCGTCCTCGTCCTCGCCCGCCGGTTCGTCACCGAGACGCCGCGGGTCCGCGGCCGCTTCGACGTCGTCGGGGCGATCACCGCGACGCTCGGCTCCGTGGCCGTCGTCAACGGGTTCATCTCCGCGCCCGACCACGGCTGGACCTCGCCGCTGACCCTCGGCTCGTTCGCCGTCGGCTTCGCGCTGCTCGCCCTGTTCGTGCGCACCGAGGGACGCGTCGCCAACCCGCTGCTGCCGCTCGGTCTCGTCCGCGCCCGGTCGCGGGCCGGGGCGCTCGTGCTCATGGCGCTCGTCGTCGGCGCGCAGTTCTCGACGTTCTTCCTCGTGACCCAGTACCTCCAGCTCGTCCTCGGGTTCAGCCCGGTGGCCACGGGTGCCGCGTTCCTGCCCCTGAGCCTCGCGATCTTCGCGACCTCGCGGGTCAGCGCCCGGCTCGTGGCCAAGGTCGGGCCGCGTCCGCTGATGATCGTCGGCACGATCGGCCTGTCGGCCAGCTTCCTGTGGCTGAGCGGCATCTCGGAGTCGAGCACCTACGCCGCGCACCTGCTCGGCGCCCTCGTGCTCAACGGCGTGTCCGCGGCCCTGGTGTTCATGCCGGTCACCGTCGTCGTGCTCGGCGGGGTCGACCGCGCCCAGGCGGGCACGGTCTCGGGCCTGCTCCAGACGGCGCAGCAGCTCGGCGGCGCTGTCGGCCTCGCGGCCATCGTCAGCGTCTACGCCTCGCAGGCGGTGCCCGGCCGCTTCGTGCCGGGTGTCGAGCCGGCCTTCCTCACCTCGGCGACGTTCACGCTCGTCGCGCTCCTCGTGGCGCTCGTCGTGCTGCGTCCGCGACGTGGCCGCGAGACCGAGCCGACACGTGAGGCCGAGCCGTCGCGCGAGACGGTCGCGGTCGCCGCGGCCGACGGCGCCGAGGCCGCCTGACCGACGGCCGTCAACCGTCGAGAGGCCACGCCGCGTCAGCGGACGTGGCCTCTCGAGCGTTCCGGCACCGCACGACGCGGCCACTCGACGGGTCGTGACGGGCTGTCGGGGCTCAGGTGTGGACGGCCGCCGCGACCGACACCCCGACCGCGACGAGCGACACCGCACTGATGCCCTCGACGACGCGTCGGGCAGCGGGGCGGCTGAGCAGGCCCCGACCGCGGTGGGCCAGGGCGATGCCCACGACGTTCCACGCGCCCGCCAGGGCCGTCCAGAGCATCCCGAGCGCCAGCACCGTCACGGCGGCTGCAGAGCCGGGCGCGACGAACTGCGGCAGCACCGACACCGCCGTCACGGGGCAGCGCGGGTTCGCCAGTGACGTCGCCGCGGCGGCGCGGAAGCTCGTGGTGGCCAGGCGCCCACCAGAGGACGCGTCAGCCGTTCGGCCGTGGGTGGCTGGGCCGGAACGGCTCGGCGATGACGGCGAATTCTGCGCCGCGACAGCAGGATCCGCAATCCGACGCAGGCGGACGAGCGCGCGCAGACCGCCGACCACGAGCAGCATCGCCCCATTGGTCTGGAGCCAGGCGAATGCTGTCGGGTGGCCCGCGGCCAGCGCTCCGAGGCCCGCCGCCACCGCACCCGACCACGCGAGGATGCCGACGCTCGTGCCGGCCACGGCCGCGAGCCCACCGGCGACGCCTCGCGCGACGGTCTCGCGCAGCACGACGAGGTTGTTGACGCCAGGGACGAGGACGAGCGTCACGGCGACGGGGAAGAAGGCGGCGAGGGCGGCGGTGGTGGTCACGCCGTCGAGTCTTCGCGTCGGCGGGCCTTAAGTGAAGTCACATAAGTGAGCACGGGCATTAAGATCAGTTGATGCGGATCGACCCGGAGCAGCTGCGGATGTTCGCCCTCATCGACGCCCACGGCTCGCTCGCCGGCGCTGCGGCCGAGCTCGGTGTCACGCCGGCCGCGGTCACCGGCCGCGTGGCCCGGGCCGAGCGGCACTGGGGCGTGCCGCTCGTGCTCCGAGACTCGCGCGGCGCCCGGCTCACCGAGGCCGGCCACCAGCTCGCCGTCCACGGCCGGGAGGTCGACGCCGTCTGCGAGCTCGCCGGGTCGGCGATGTCCGGGTCGCTGACGCTCGTCTCACGCCGGCTGCGCGTCGGCACCTTCATGTCCGCCGCCCTCGGCGTGCTGCCCGACGCCGTCACCGCCCTGCGCCACCGGTTCCCCGACAGCGACCTGTCGATCGTCGAGGGCACGAGCCCGACATTGCGGGAGCAGGTGGCGGCCGGTGAGATCGACGTCGCCGTCGTCGGCACGTACGGCCCCGTGCCGCCGCTGCCCGGCTGGCTCGTCGCGACGCCGTTGTTCCGCGACCCCCTCGTGCTCTGCCTGCCGAGCGACCACCGCCTGGCCGCGACGCCACCGACCCGACGCGTCCGACTCGCGCAGCTGCGCGACGAGCGATGGATCGCGATCCTCGCCGGCGAGGCCGCGCGCGCCCAGTTCGACGCCGCCGCAGCCGGCGCGGGAATCGAGCCGAGCATCTCGTTCGAGACCGAGAGCTACGACGTCGCCCAGGCCCTCGTCGCCACGGGTCTGGGGGTGGCCGTCATCTCCCAGATGGCGGCCCGGCCGGTTCAGGGGGTGACGCACCGCGAGCTCGAACGCCCCCGCCTGCACCGCGAGCTGTGGGCCGTGCACGCCCGCGACACCCGCCTGACGCCCCTCGCCCCCGAGTTCGTCGCGCTCGTGCGGCGGGTCTGCGACGACCTCACCGACCGGTGGGCGGGCACCCCGCTGGCTGAGGTCGTGCGGGCTCAGGCCCGGGCGTCGTCACGCTCCCGGCATGGCTGACCCTCCGCCTCCTCGGGTGAGGTGACGGAGGGTCAGGGACAGCCGTTCGTGGCCGTTCGACGGGTGGGTGCCCGCCGAACGTGGCCCCTCGACGGTGGGGAGGGCGGCGGGTCAGTGGCCCTGCGGCATCGCCCAGCGGGCCGTCGAGACGCCCTGCTCCTTGGCGCGCTCGATCGCCTCGGTGATGAGCTTCTCGGCGTCCTCGCGGCCGCCCCAGTCGGAGGCCTCGACGTGCTTGCCCGGCTCGAGGTCCTTGTAGCGCTCGAAGAAGTGCTGGATCTCCTTGAGCGTGAACTCGTTGATGTCGGAGATGTCCTGGATGTGGGCGTTGCGCGGGTCGACCGGCACGCAGAGCACCTTGTCGTCACCGCCGGCCTCGTCGGTCATGTGGAAGACGCCGATGGGGCGCGACTCGACGACGACACCCGGGAAGAGCGGCTCGGGCAGCAGCACGAGCGCGTCGAGCGGGTCGCCGTCCTCACCGAGGGAGTCCTCGATGTAGCCGTAGTCGGCCGGGTAGACCATGGGCGTGAAGAGGTAGCGGTCGAGGCGGATGCGGCCGGTCTCGTGGTCGACCTCGTACTTGTTGCGCTGTCCGCGCGGGATCTCGATGGTGACGTCGAACTCCACGTCTTCCCCTTCACACGATGGTGGGCGGCCGGGCTCGCTCCGGGTGGCGCCGGGCCGCGATGCCGGCTCAGGGCCGGCGGCTGACAGAATCTTCCGCGACAGTCTGGCAGCAACGACCACCGTTGCGCGAAACCGGCCGCGCTCGAGACGGCCGGCAAGAAGGGATGAGCCCGTGATCCGGGGGATGACGTACACGATGGCCGCGATCTGCTCGGCCGTCGTCATCCTGCTCGGCTACGCGGTGCTCGACGTCGCCGGAGCCGCACCCGGGGTGCTCACCATGGCACCGCTGCCGCCGCCCCCGCCGACCGAGACCCCGGGCACCCGGACCCTGCCCCTCGTGGCGCAGCCCACCCCGTCGACGTCGGTACCGCCTCCGCTGCCCTCACTCGCCGGCGAGAGCGCCGCACCCTCGGCGTCGGGCGTCGTGGCCGCCCTGGCGGGCGTGCGCGGGCTCCCGGCGCTGCGTGACTCCGCGCTCGTCGTGCGCGACGGCCAGAGCGGCCAGGTGCTGCTCGACCAGGACGGGGCCAACCTGCGCATCCCGGCCTCGACGACCAAGCTGCTGTCCGCCGCCGCCATCGGCCAGGTGTTCCACGCCGACGAGACCCTCTCGACGGTCGTGCGCGCCGGCGCCGCGGCCGACGAGATCGTCCTCGTGGCCGGGGGAGACTCCCTCATCAGCCCGGGCAAGGGCGACCCCACGGCCGTCGCCGGACGGGCCGGCCTGAGCGACCTCGCCGACCAGGTGGCCACGACCCTCAAGGCGCGTGGCCTCGCCTCGGTCCGCCTGTCCGTCGACGAGTCGTACGCCGACGGGCCCCTCCTGGCCACGACGTGGGGCCCCGACTACCGCCGCCTCGCGATCACCGGGCCGGTGTCGATGCTCGGCCTCAGCACCCAGCGCGCCACCCCGGGCCACCCGGCGCTGGCCGACCCCGTGACCTCGGTCCGTGACCGGCTCGCCCAGCTGCTCCGCGGCCGCGGGGTCGACGTCGCGGTCGAGACGCGTCCGGGCTCGCTCGCCCGCCGCGCGACCAGCGACAACACCCTGGTCGTCCCCGCCCCGACGCCGTCGCCCTCCCTCGACGCCACGGCGCCGACCGGCTCGACCGGCTCGACCGGCACGCCCTCGCCCTCCGACGCCGGCACGACCGGGGCGAGCGAGGGCGGCTACGCGCCCGGCACCGTCCTCGGCCACATCGAGTCCGCGCCGGTGCGCGACCAGCTCGCCCTCGCGCTGACCGACAGCGACAACGCGCTGACCGAGATCCTCGCGCGCCAGGCGGCCTTCCGGGCCGGCGCCGGAACGTCGTTCCCCGAGGTGGGGGCCTGGGTCGTGCAGCAGGTGGGGGCGCTCGGGCTCGACACCACGGGCGTCACCCTGTCCGACGCGTCGGGGCTCTCCCGGGAGAACCGGGTGCGGGCCGACCTGCTCGCCGACGTGCTCGTCCTCGGCTACGACGGCCATCACCCGGTGCTGCGGCGCGCCCTCGACGGGATGCCGATCAGCGGGCTCACCGGGACGCTCGAGGGCCGGTTCACCGGCGCGAACCACGACGCCGCCGGCCGCGCCCGCGCCAAGACGGGCACGCTGACCGGCGCAAACGCGCTCGCCGGGTCGGTCGTCGACGACGACGGCCGGCTGCTCGTCTTCGTCGGTATGGTCGCCGGGGCGGGAACCAACGACGCCCGGGCGGCGTTGGACCGTTTCGTAGCGACCGTCGCCGCGTGCGGCTGTCGCTGACGGGCCGGTGGGCCGCCCGGGGCGTGTCATCGGCTGCTTCGATCGCCGACGACCGCACCCGCGCGGCCCGACTGGGCCGGCGACCGAGACGTCACGAGACTCGTCACGAACCGGAAGGGCCGCGATGACCGACACGACCGTCAACAGCGCCACAGGCGGAGCGAGGAACGGGGGTCCGAGCGGCGCCGGTGCGAGCGGCGGTGGGGCCGAGGCGTCCGCCACCCGGTACGTCGACTACGAGTTCGCCAAGCGCACGGGCCGGGCGGTCGTCGCCGCCGGGCCTCAGGTGACTCCCGCCGAGGCGGCGAGCATCGTCGCCGACCTGCGGGCCGCTGCGGCATCCGCCGTCGAGCCCGTCGCGACCACGAGCGGGCTCGAGGCCCCGCGCGACGCGCCCCCGCCCCTCGTCGTCGACCGCGTCGGCTGGATCGCGGCCAACGTCGACTCCTTCCGGGCGATGATCGAGCCCGTCGTGGACAAGCTCGTCGCCACCAAGAAGTCGCCCGGGGCGGCCGCCGCCGCGATCGGCGGCAAGGTGACCGGTGCCGAGATGGGCGGGCTGCTCGCCTTCCTCGCCACCAAGGTGCTCGGCCAGTACGACCTCGCGCCCGGCGGCACGCCGCGCCTGCTCCTCGTCGCCCCCAACATCGTCGCCACGGAACGGCGGCTCGGCGTCGACCCCTCCGACTTCCGCCGGTGGGTCGCCATGCACGAGGAGACCCACCGGGTGCAGTTCACCGCGGTCCCGTGGCTGCGCGAGCACCTCGTGAGCGAGTCGCAGGGCCTGGCCGTCGACCTCGCGCCCACGCCCGAGGACCTCAGCCGCCGCCTCGAGCAGCTGACGAAGAACCTCCCCGACGTGCTCAGCTCCGGCGAGGGCGTCGCGCAGATCCTCGCCACGCCCGAGCAGCGCGCCCGGATCGCCGAGCTGACGGCGGTCATGTCGCTGCTCGAGGGCCACGCCGACGTCGTCATGGACGACGTGGGGCCGCAGGTGATCCCGAGCGTCGGCGAGATCCGCCGCAAGTTCGACGAGCGCCGCCAGGGGTCGGTCGGCGTCGACCGCATCCTGCGCCGGCTGCTCGGCCTCGAGGCGAAGATGCGCCAGTACCGCGACGGCGCCGTCTTCGTGCGCGCCGTCACCGACCAGGTGGGCCGCGACGGGTTCAACGCCGTCTGGTCCTCGCCCGACACGCTGCCCCGTGCAGCCGAGATCGTCGAACCGGCCGCCTGGGTGCGACGGGTTCACGGCTGAGGCATGGGAGCCGCCACCGACATGCCCGGTCCCGACCCCGCCGTCGCCGCCACCCGCCTCGCCGTGCGCGAACACCTGCTCGACCTGCCGCCCGGCGCCCTCGTCCTCGTCGCGTGCTCGGGCGGGCCCGACTCGGTGGCGCTCGCGGGTGCCCTCGCGTTCGAGGCGCCCCGGGCCGGGATGCGGGCCGGTGCGGTCGTCGTCGACCACGGCCTGCAGGACGGCTCCGACGGCGTCGCCGACGGGGCCGCCGACCTGTGCCGCGGCATGGGCCTGGACCCCGTCGAGGTCGTCCGGGTCGACGTGCGCACCTCCGGGTCGGGCCTCGAGGCCGACGCCCGCACCGCCCGCTACGCCGCGTTCGAGCAGGTCGCCGGACGCGTCGGCGCCGACGTCGTGCTCATCGGCCACACCCGCGACGACCAGGCCGAGCAGGTGCTCCTGGGCCTGTCCCGCGGCTCGGGGGCCCGCTCGCTCAGCGGCATGCCGTCCCGCCGCGGACGCTTCGTGCGCCCGCTGCTGTCGCTGCCGCGGGCCACGACGCTCGCCGCGTGCGCCGCGTACGGCATCGAGCCGTGGGACGACCCCCAGAACGCCGACGACACCTTCCGACGCGTCCGCGCGCGGCGGCTGCTCGCCACCCTCGAGGCCGACCTCGGCCCCGGCTTCGGCGCGGCCCTGGCGCGCAGCGCCGACCTGCTGCGCGAGGACGCCGACTACCTCGAGACGCTCGCCCGCCAGGCGCGGGCGGGACTGCCCGAGGCGCCGGGGGGCGGCGTCGACCTCGAGGCGCTCTCGGCCCTGCCGCGGGCCCTGCGCACGCGCGTCTGGCGGCTGCTCGCCGCCGAGGCCGGTGCGCCGCTCGCCGACGTCAGCGCCGCCCACGTCGAGTCCCTCGACGCGCTGCTCACGTCGTGGCACGGCCAGGGCCCGCTCCACGTGCCGGGCGGCATCGCCGTGGCACGCGAACGCGGTGCGATCCGCTTCACGGTCCTCGACCCCGCCGGCTGAGCCGGCAGGCTGCCCGGCTCGCTCGTCTGCACGGGCCGGCCGTGCCGTCACGGGGTGGGGGCGACGCAACCACCCCGCTGCTGTTGAATGGGTCCGCACGTCCGTGCGCGTCCCACCGCACCACCCGCGAAGGAGCCCCCGTGGACCACGAGCACATGGGCGACGACCTGGCCCAGGTCCTGCTCACCGAGGAGCAGATCCAGGCCCGTCTCGCCGAGCTCGCAGAGGAGATCTGGAAGGACTACGAGGGCAAGGAGTTCCTGCTCGTCGGTGTCCTCAAGGGGGCGGTCGTCGTCATGGCCGACCTCATGCGTGCCCTGCCCGGCACCGCGCCGATGGACTGGATGGCGGTCTCGTCGTACGGCTCGGGCACGAAGTCCTCGGGCGTCGTGCGGATCCTCAAGGACCTCGACACCGACATCAGCGGCCGGCACGTGCTCATCGTCGAGAACATCATCGACTCGGGCCTGACG
>JAEWFB010000424.1 GCA_023389095.1 Actinomycetes bacterium | reverse complement strand
TCCTGCCGCCGGCGCTCGCCGACCTGCTGCCCGCGATCTGCGCCACGACGACCGACTCCCTCCAGGTGCTGCGCACCGCGCTGTCGGCCTGGGGCGGCATCACCGGCCAGCGCCTGCTCTACGACGCAGGCGAGGACGAGCGGCTCGCTTCGGCCATGGCTGCCGTCGCCGTCACGCCGACGATCCTCGCCGCGTCGCACCGTCTCCGGCACGGCCTCGACCCGGTGCCCGCCGACCCCGACCTCGACCACGCCACCGACTACCTGCGGATGGTCACCGGCGCGCTGCCCACCGAGCGCGACGCCCGCGCCGTCGAGCAGTACCTCGTCGCGACGATGGACCACGGCTTCAACGCCTCGACCTTCACGGCCCGCGTCATCGCGAGCACCGGCTCGGACCTCGCGGCCTGCCTCGTCGGGGCCATCGGCTCGTTCGCCGGGCCCCGGCACGGCGGCGCCCCGAGCCGCGCGCTCGAGGCCCTCGAGGAGATCGGGACGCCCGACCGTGCCGAGCCGTGGGTGCGCGAGCAGGTCGCGAACGGTGCACGCATCATGGGCTTCGGACACGCCGTCTACCGCACGCACGACCCCCGCTCGGAGATGCTCAAGGCCGTCGCCCGCCGCTGGGACGACCCGCTCGTCGACTTCGCCATCGGCGTCGAGGCGACGATCGAGCGGGTCCTGGCCGAGCTCAAGCCGGACCGCCCGCTCTACGCCAACGTCGAGTACTACGCCGGTGTCGTCATGCGCCTCGCGGGCCTCGACCCGAGCATGTTCACGCCGACGTTCTGCGTGGCCCGCGCCGTCGGCTGGACCGCGAACGTCCTGGAGCAGGCGCGCGACCCGAAGATCATCCGGCCCACGGCCCGCTACGTCGGCCCGCCGCCCCCGCAGCCGGTGCCGGCGCGCACACCGGCCACCGCCTGACGCGGCCCGCCCCCTAGGTTGGTGCCCGGCCGCGGTGTCGGACGACACCGTGGCCGGCGCCAGGGGAAGGGGCAGACGGGGAGGTCGGCGAACCGCTCGAGCACGAGAGTGCAGCCGCGGCGACCCGGCGCCACGCGTCCTTCGCCAGGTACTGGTTCGCCGACGCGGTGTCGAACCTCGGCACGTTCGTCTCGGCGCTCGCGCTGCAGCTGCTCCTCATCGAGACCCTGCACGCCGACCAGGTGGCCATCGGCGTCGTGCGCTCGGCCCAGTTCCTGCCCTATCTGCTCTTCGGACTCGTCGCCGGCGTCGTCGTGGACCGGGTGCGCCGTCGCCCGCTGCTCATCGGGGCAGATGTGCTCTGCGCGGTGCTGCTCGGCACTGTGGCCCTCCTCGCCCTGACCGGGCACCTCACCGTGCCGGTGCTCGCCGTGCTCGTGTTCGTCATCGGCTCGGCCTCGATGTTCTTCAGCGCGGCCCACCAGTCGTTGCTGCCGGCGATCGTGGCGCCGGAGCGGCTGCCCAGGGCCAACGCCCGCCTCTCGCAGACCTACTCGGCCACCCAGTCGGGGGGGCCGCTCGTCGGTGGGGCCCTCGTGCGCCTGCTGACGGCACCCGTCGCCGTCCTCGTCGACGCCGCCTCGTACGCGGTCTCCGCGGCCACCCTCGCGACGGTGCGCGTCGAGGAGCGACTGCCGGAGCGGGCCCGGCGCCGCCACGTGTGGGCCGAGCTGCGCGAGGGCGCGGCGTGGGTCTACCGGCACGCGACGCTCGGGCCCTACGCCGTGTCGCTGCACCTGTGGTTCTTCGGCAACGGCATCGTCACCACCGTCCTGGTCTACTTCGCGACCACCGAGCTGCACCTCGACGCGCTCGGCGTCGGGTTCGTGCTCGCGGCCACCGGGGTCACGGGCGTCGTGGGCGCCGGGCTCGCGCCGCGTCTCGGCACGCGGTTCGGCACCGGACGCGTCGTCGTGGCCATGGAGTGGGCCAACCCGGCGGCGTACGCGCTCCTGCTGCTCGCCCGGCCCGGGCCGTGGGCGCTGGTGTGGCTGCTGGTCGCGAACGCCCTCTTCGGCCTCGCCATGGGGGTCAAGGACCCGCTGACGATGAGCCACCGCAACCTCGTGACGCCCGATCGGCTCCGCGGCCGGATGAACGCCACGATCCGCTCCTTCAACTGGGGCAGCATCGCCGTCGCGGCCCCGCTCGGTGGCTGGCTCGCCGCGACGTTCGGCAACCGCGTCGCCATCGGCGTCGGCGTGCTCGGGCTCGTGGTCTCGGCGGTGTGGCTCTGGCTTTCGCCCTACCGGCACGTCACGGTCGACGGGGAGCGCCCGCCGGGCGTCCGGGCATGACAACGGGCCCCGACCAATCGCGGTCGAGGCCCGTTCGGCGCGGCCCAGGGGAGCGATCCGGGCCACGCACCACGCATCCGGCGTCCCCTCCACGCTAGGGCTCGGCGGCGGCGGCCGGCACCCGTAGTCGGTCTGCACTCGGCAAGGACTTCGCAAGGGCAGGTCGGCTGCGGGTAAGGACGCGCACGCCGACGCCATGGACGCGTCGGGCCGTGGCGTCAGTCGGTCGTGCGCAACGCCTGG
>JAEWFB010000420.1 GCA_023389095.1 Actinomycetes bacterium | reverse complement strand
CGCGGCGGCGAGGCAGTTGAGCAGGGTCGTCTTGCCGGCCTGGGTGCCACCGGCGACGAGGACGTTGAGTCCGCTCGCGACGGCCGCGTCGAGGAAGGTGGCCGCCTGCCGCGTCAGCGTGCCGAGGCGGACCAGGTCGTCGAGGTGGTCGGCCTTGACGACGAACTTGCGGACGTTGACCTGCCAGTGGGTGCGGGTGATGTCGGGGATGACGACGTGCAGTCGGGAGCCGTCGGGCAGCGTCGCGTCGACGAAGGGGCTCGACAGGTCGACGCGTCGCCCCGTGGTCCTCAGCATCCGCTCCACGAGGTCGCGGACGTCCTCGGCCGTCAGGATGGTCGGGGTCAGCTCGGCGACGCCGCCGCGGGCGACGAACACCTTGCTCGGCTCGTTGATCCAGATCTCCTCGACCGTGGGGTCGTCGAAGTACTGCTGGAGCGGGCCGTAGCCGGCGACGACGGCGAGGATCGAGTGGACCGCGAGGCGCTGGTCCCCGAGGTTCGGCAGGCCGCCGTGCAGCGAACGCTGGTCGTAGTCCTGGACGGCGTCTTCGACGAGCCTCCGCACCGCGCTGGTGTCGCTGGCCGGGTCCAGGCCCGTGCGGCGGATGAGCTCGCGCACCTCGCCCTCGACATGGCGCACCGCCTCGTGTGTCGACATCGTTCCCCCTGACTCGTCGTTGACCCGGCCATCCTGCCGTCACCTCGCCGACTCGGCTCGCCCAACCTAGGCCAAATGACCGCGAACGGCCGCAAACGATCCACAGGGGCGGCAAACTCCCCCAACGGTCGCCCGCGCACCCTAGGCCGCTCGAACACCGCGGCGGGCGCGTCGTCCACAGCTGTGGGCGGCCTGCGGCGCCCTGCGCGGAGGCACGGTCTGATGGCGGGAGCCGCCCGACCGGGTGGCCCGCGAAGCAGCGCACCGCACGCCAGGAGGACCCCTTGCACCTGCGCCTCACCGTCGTCGACCGCGACCGGCCCGCACGCGGCCCGGTCGACGTCGTGGTCGAGGCGGCGGCAGGTACGCGGCTCGGCCGGCTGCGCGGTCCGCTGGCCACGGCGAGCGGCGCCCCGACCACGGCGGTCGCGGTGGCCGGGCAGCTCCTGACGGACGATGCGGTCGTCGGTGAGCCGCCCCTGCTCCACGGCGCCGTGCTCAGCACGTCGGGGCGACGACGCGACGTCCCGGACCTCCCCAAGCCCCTCCCCCACTGCGGGGTGGTCCGCCTCACGGTCGTCGGGGGCATCGACGCCGGGCGCACCGTCGCCGTCGGACGCGGCGACCACGTCGTCGGCCGGGCGGCCTCGTCCGACATCCGTCTCGACGACCGCGACATCTCCCGTGCCCACGCCGTGCTCACCGTGCGCAGCGACGGCGTCACCGTCCGCGACCTCGCGCCGACCAACGGGTCGACGCTCAACGGCCGGCCGGTCCCGACGGAGGGCGCGGCGCTGGGGCCCGGGGACCGGCTCCGCATCGGGTCCACGGTGCTGGCCCTCGCGGAGGCCCCCGCCCGGCCGGGCCACCACACGGTCGCCGACGGACGCGTCCGCGTCCACCGGTCCCCGAGGTTGCGGCCGCGGCGTCCCGAGCGGACCGTGGCCTTTCCCGAGCCCCCTCGACGCGACGACCACGCACGCGCCCCGCTCATCGCGGCCGGGGTGCCCCTCGTGGCGTCGGTGGCGCTCGCGTGGGCGCTCTCGTCGCCGACGCTGCTGCTCTTCGCGCTCCTGTCCCCGGTCCTGCTCCTCGCCCAGTGGTGGGGCGACCGCCGCTCCGGGCGCGCGTCCCACCGACGCCGGATGCGTGACCACCGCAGCCTGACCGCCGCAGCCGAGCGGCGGCTGCTCGACCTCGCCGCGGCCGACGAGGCCGACCGACGTGCCGAGCACCCGGGGCCGGCACGGCTGCTCGACGTCGTCACGGCCCGCGGGGCCGAGCTGTGGTGCCGGCGCCCGGGCGACCCCGACCACCTCACGCTGCGTCTGGGCCTGGCCGACCAGCCTGCCGCCGTCGTGTGCTCCGGGCCCCACCACGATCCCCCGGTGCTCGACCAGGTTCCCGCCGTCGTCGACCTCGACGCCACCCGGGTCGTCGGGCTCTCCGGACCGTCCGGCGAGCTGCGCCGTCTGGCGGCGGCGCTCGTCGCCCAGGCCTGCACGTGGCACACCCCCCGGGACCTCGACCTCGTCGTCATCCCGACCCCCGACGCGTCCGGGGCGTGGCGGTGGTGCCGGCTGCTGCCCCACCTGGCCGGGTCCGACGGCGAGGAGGACCTCGCGACGGGGGCCGCGGCCACCGTCGCGGCGCTGGTGCACGAGGTGGCACGCCGCCGGGACACGCAGGACGGGCCGGCGCCCGTGCGCGTCGACACCCTCGTCGTGCTCGACGGCGCGAGCGCGCTGCGTGAGCTGCCGGGCATCGCCGACGTGCTGCGGGACGGACCCGACCTCGGCCTCGCCTTCCTCGCCCTCGACGCCACCGCTGAGGCGCTGCCCGCCGAGGCGACGGCCGTCGTGGCCCTCGACCGGAGCGGCCTGCGCGCCACCCTGCGGCACGGAGGCGCAGACCTGCCGCGGGTGAATCCCGACCTCCCGTCACCCGAGTGGGTGGCCGCCTTCGCCCGGGCCCTCGCCCCACTCACCGACGCCACCCCGGACACGGGTGCCCGGGTCCTGCCCGCCCGGGTCTCCTTCCGCCGGCTGCACCGCGAGGCCGGCACCGACCCCACCTCGGCGGCGGACGTCGCCGCCGCCTGGGACGCCTCCGACGGCCGACCGGTCGCCCGGGTCGGGGCCACGACCGACGGCCCGTGGCTGCTCGACCTCGCGGCCGCCGGGCCGCACGCCCTCGTCGGCGGCACCACCGGGTCGGGCAAGTCCGAGCTGCTCCAGTCGATCGTCGCCGGCCTGGCCGTGAGCTCGCGGCCCGACGACCTGTCGGTGCTGCTCGTCGACTACAAGGGCGGGGCCGCGTTCGGCGAGTGCGCGCGGCTGCCGCACGTCCTCGGCGTGGTCACCGACCTCGACGAAGCCCTGACCCGCCGAGCCCTGACCTCGCTGCGCGCCGAGCTGCGCCGCCGCGAAAGGCTGCTCGCGGCCGTGGGCGCCAAGGACTGGGACGAGCACCGCGCCCGAACCGTCGGTGCCGGACGTGCGCCCGAACGGCTGGCCCGGCTCGTCGTCGTCGTCGACGAGTTCAAGGCGCTCGCCGACGACGTGCCGGAGTTCGTCGACGGGCTGGTCCGCATCGCCGCCGTCGGGCGATCCCTCGGTGTCCACGTCATGCTCGCCACCCAACGTCCCGGCGGCATCGTCAGCGCCGACATGCGCGCCAACGTCTCGCTCCGGCTCTGCCTGCGGGTCCGCGAACGGTCCGACAGCCTCGACGTGCTCGATGCCCCCGACGCCGCGTCGGTGTCCGACCGCACCCCTGGCCGCGGGTTCGTGCGCGGCGCGGACCAGCAGCTGCTCGCGCTCCAGACCGCCTGGGCCGGCGGACCGA
>JAEWFB010000346.1 GCA_023389095.1 Actinomycetes bacterium | reverse complement strand
GGACTGACCTGCCGGCCGCACCGGCCGGCGCCGCCCGGTCGCGAGGGGGCCCGGGACCTTGTCGGCGGCAGGGCAGGGGGAGGACGCTGGAGGGCGACGGCGGCGCCGTCGGGGCGCTGCCTCGAGGCAAGGGAGGTGGGCCGTGTACGCACGTTCCACGACGGTCACGGGCCAAGCGGACATGGTCGAGTCGGGCATCGCGCACGTCAAGGACACGGTGATGCCGCAGGTCAGAGCGATGGACGGCTGCGTCGGGCTCTCCCTCATCGCCGACCGCGCGAGCGGACGGTGCATCGTCACTACCGCCTGGCGCGACGAGGGTGCGATGCGTGCGACGGCCGACGCCGTCATGCCGATGCGCGAGGAGGCCGCGCGGATGCTCGGCGGGGCGTCGACCGTGGACGAGTGGGAGGTCGCCTACCTGCACCGCGACCACCGGTCGTCCGACGGGGCGTGCACCCGGGTCACGTGGACCGAGGGCGACCCGGCGACCATGGACCGCGCCATCGACATGTTCAAGAGCTCGATCATGCCCAGGGTCGAGATGCTCGACGGCTTCTGCAGCGCGAGCATGCTCGTGGACCGGGCCTCCGGCCGCTGCTGCGTGACGGCGTCCTACGACTCGACCGAGGCCATGGGCAGGGCCCGTGACGCCGCGATGGGCCTGCGCGCCGACCTCGCCCAGGAGACCGGGATGCGGATCACCGAGGTGGCCGAGTTCGAGCTGGCCCTCGCCCACCTCGACGTCCCCGAGCTCGTCTGAGGTCCCCACGACTGCGAGACCGTGCCCACTCGACCATGAATCGGCCGGGTGGGCACCTTCTCGCGCGGCCGACCTCGCGCGTCAGTGGACGGTGGCGAGCAGCACGCCGGCGCCGACGAAGAGACCGCCGAAGACGCGTCCGAGCCGGCGGCGCCCCGACTCGCGGGCCGTGAGGCGCCGCAGCCCGCGGGCGGCGAGCGCGAAGACGAACCACATGACGAGGACGTCGATGACGACCACGGTGGCGGCGAGCAGCGCGTACTGCGGCACGAGCGAGCGCGCCGGGTCGATGAACTGCGGGGTGAAGGCGAGGAAGAAGACGACCGCCTTGGGGTTGGTCAGGTTGACGACGAGGCCGCGCCGGAACATCGACCAGCCCGACTCGCGCACGACCTCCCCCTCCTCGTGCGCCTCCCCGCGGGCGCGCAGCTGCCGGACGCCCAGGTACACGAGGTACGCGGCGCCGGCGTAGCGCACGACGTTGAACAGGACCGGGGAGCCGGCGACCACGACACCCACGCCCGCCGCGACGACCGCGATGTGCACGAGCAGCGCCGCCTGCTGGCCGAGGATGCCCCAGATGGCGCGCGCCCAGCCGGAGCCGATCGAGTTGGCCATGGTGTTGACCGCGCCGGCGCCGGGCGTCAGGGAGATGAGCACGCCCGCCGCGCAGAGGGCGAGCCAGACCGAGAGGGACACGCGGGGAGTGTAGGGCCGAGGCGTCGGACGGCGCCGGGCGTCTCGTCTGCCGTCTGCCGACGCGTCGCGCACGCCGGGGTCGCGCGCCGGGGGGTCGACGGCGGATTCGGTCGTTCGCCGACCGTTTGAGACACTGGGGCACATGACGCAGAGCACGGCCGGAGGCAGCGGGGAACCCGCCGACACCACCGCCGACACGACCGTCGTGCACCTCATGCGCCACGGCGAGGTCCACAACCCCGACGGCGTGCTCTACGGGCGGCTCGACGGCTACCACCTCAGCGAGCTCGGGCAGCAGATGGCCGGCGTGGTCGCCGCCCACCTCGCGACCAACGACGTCACCTACGTCGTCGCCTCGCCCCTCGAGCGGGCCCAGGAGACGGCGGCGCCCATCGCGAGCAGCCACGGCCTCCCCGTCGACACCGATGCCCGCCTCATCGAGTCGGCGAACCACTTCGAGGGCGGCCGCACGACGAAGAAGGACCTGCTGCACCCGCGCCACTGGCACGTCCTCGCCAACCCGACCAAGCCGTCGTGGGGCGAGCCGTACGAGACCATCGCGGCCCGGATGCTCGCCGCCGTCGACGCCGCGCGCCTGGCTGCCCGCGGCCACGAGGCCGTGGTCGTCTCCCACCAGCTGCCCGTCTGGACCGTCCGCAACAAGCTCATGGGACGACGCCTGTGGCACGACCCCCGCAAGCGCGTGTGCACCCTGGCCTCGCTGACGTCGCTGACCTACGTCGGCGACGAGCTGGCCTCGATCACCTACTCCGAGCCCGCCTCCGCGCTGCTCGCCGGAGCCAGCAGGAGCGTGGGCGCCTGATGGCCGAGATCGACCGACGCACCGCTCTGCGCTGGGGTGCCGTGGCCATGGCGGGCGGTCTCGCCCTCGTCACCGCAGCCTGCACCTCCGACCCGAACTCCGTGGAGTCCCAGGCCCGCTCGGGCGACCGCAAGGGCTATGTCGCCGGCGACGGCTCGATCGAGCAGCTGCCTCCGGGCCAGCGCGGCGAGCCCGTCGAGCTGCTCGGCACGACGCTCGAGGGCCAGGCCTGGTCGCTCAAGGACAAGGACGGCGCCGTCGTCGTCGTCAACGTGTGGGGCTCGTGGTGCCCGCCCTGCATCGAGGAGACGCCCGCGCTGCAGAAGGCGTGGGAGAAGATCCAGGCCGGCCGCAAGGACGTCGTCTTCGTCGGCATGGACAAGCTCGAGGGCCCCGAGACCGGCCTGGCCTTCCAGAAGGCCAAGGGCGTCACCTACCCCTCGCTCGCCTACGACGGCGGGGTGCCGCTGCTCGCCCTCCAGGGCAAGGCGTCGGCCACCCCCACGACGCTCGTGCTCGACGGGCAGGGACGGATCGCCGCGCGCGTGTCCGGCCCCGTCACCACCTCCACGCTGCTGGGCCTCGTCGACGACGTCCTCGCCGAGCAGGGCTGAGGCCCCGGCGTGAACCCCGACCTCACCACCGGCTCGCTGCTCGTCGCGGCGGTGGTCGCGCTCGCCGCGGGGTTCGTCTCCTTCGCCTCGCCGTGCGTCCTGCCCCTCGTGCCCGGCTTCCTCGGGTACGTCACCGGCCTGTCCGACGTGTCGCTGCGGGAGCGCTCGCGCGGACGCCTCGTGCTGGGGGCGCTCCTGTTCGTCCTCGGCTTCTCGGTCGTCTTCCTCCTCGGGGCCGCGACGCTGTCGGGCCTCGGAGTGGCGCTGCGCGAGCACCAGGCGGTGCTGCTGCGGGTCGGCGGGGTCCTCGTCATCGTCGCGGCCCTGATGTTCCTCGGCCTCGGCGACCGGTTCTCGGCGCAGCTGGGCTGGCGCCCCCGGGCGGGCCTGGCCGGTGCGCCGCTCCTCGGCGCCGTCTTCGGGCTGGGGTGGGCGCCGTGCATGGGCCCGACGCTCGGGGCGATCCTCGCCATGGCGGCGCCGCTGTCGGCGCAGTCGGGCACCGTGGGGCGCGGGGTGCTCCTCGCCGTCTTCTACTGCGTCGGGCTCGGCGTCCCGTTCGTGCTCATGGCGGCGCTGTGGGAGCACGCCGGACGTGCGAGCGGCTGGCTGCGCCGGCACCGGCGCCCCATCCAGCTCGTCGGCGGGGGCCTGCTGCTCGCCGTCGGCCTCCTCATGGTGACCGGCCTCTGGGAGGACGTCATCGTGTGGGTCCAGACCCACTTCGTCGCGACGTTCCAGGTGGCCCTGTGATGACGACCGATACCCCGACGAAGAAGGCCGCGAAGGCCCTCAGGCAGCAGGAGCGCCAGGAGCGCCGCGACCGCCAGCCGGTGCTGCCCGAGCTCGGCCCGGTCGGCCTGCTGCGGTGGGGCTGGCGGCAGCTGACGAGCATGCGCACGGCGCTCTTCCTGCTCCTGCTGCTGGCCATCGCGGCCGTCCCCGGCTCGATCTTCCCGCAGCGCAACATCGACGCCGGACGCGTCGCCGACTACATGGCGCAGAACCCGACGTCCTCGCCGTGGCTCGACCGGTTCGGCTTCTTCGACGTCTACTCCTCGCCGTGGTTCTCGGCGATCTACCTGCTGCTGTTCGTCTCCCTCGTCGGCCGCATCGTGCCCCGCACCAAGGTGCACGTCGCCGCGCTGCGCGCCCGGCCGCCGAAGGCGCCCGCGCGCCTGCGCCGGCTCGACGAGAGCGTCGAGCTGACCACGGCCCTGAGCGCCGACGAGGCCCTGCAGGTGGCGCGGGAGGTGCTGCGCGGCAAGCGGTTCCGCGTCCACTCGCACGACGACACGTCGGTCAGCGCCGAGTCGGGCTACCTGCGCGAGACCGGCAACCTGCTCTTCCACCTGGCCCTCACCGGCATCATCGTCGGCATGGCGGTCGGCCACCTGCTCGGCTGGCGCGGCGACGTCATCCTGCCCGAGGGCGAGAAGATCGCTGCCTCGGCGGGCACCTTCAACACGTGGTCGCCGGGACCGTGGGTCAGCGACGAGTCGCTGCCGCCGTTCGTCCTGTCGCTGACCAAGCTGCACGTCGCGTTCAACGAGACGCCCGGCAAGGACTTCGGCAAGCCGCGCGACTTCACCGCCGAGGCGACGCTCTCGCCCGAGCCGGGCGCGCCGGCCACCGACGAGTCGATCAGCGTCAACCACCCGGCCAGCGTCGACGGCGCCGACATCTTCCTGCTCGGCAACGGTTACACGCCGGTCATCACGGTCCGCGACGCCAAGGGCGCGGTGCTCTACCGCGAGGCCACCCCGTTCCTGCCGCAGGACCCGAACTACCGTTCGGTCGGCGTCGTCAAGGTGCCGTCGGCCTCGCCGAAGCAGCTGGGGTTCACCGGGTTCTTCCTGCCGACGGCCGAGCCGACGTTCAAGAACGGCCCGGTGTCGTTGTTCCCCGACGCGCAGAACCCCGAGCTCGCGCTGTCGGTGTGGGAGGGCAACCTCTTCCCCGGCGACCGGCCCCAGTCGGTGTACACGCTCAACACCGACGAGATGAAGCAGGTCACCGGCACCGACGGCTCGCCCGAGCTGGTCCGGCTCAAGCTCGGCGAGACCAAGCAGCTGCCGGGTGGCCGCGGCTCGATCACCTTCGACTCGGTCAAGCGCTTCGCCGGCCTGTCGGTGCGCACCGACCCCGGCGCCCCGATCAGCCTCGTCAGCGCCCTGCTCGCCACCGGGGGCCTCATCCTCGGTCTCACGATCAAGCGCCGACGCGTCTTCGTCCGCGTCCGCCCGGCGGCCGTGGGTGCCGGGCCCGGCCCGGGTGGTCCCGGCGGGACGGGAGGCCCCGGCGACGAGGCTGTGGCCGCATCGGGGGCACCGGCTACCGTGGTCACCATCGGTGGCCTCTCCAAGGACTCCGACCCCGGGCTCGCCGCGGTCCTCGCGGCGGTGCACGACCGACTGGCAGAACGGAACGACCGCTCGTGAACCTCGCAGGCAACGCGAACGCGGCGCTCTACGCGTCGATGATCGTCTACACGCTGGCCATGCTCGCCTTCACGTGGCACCTCGCGGCGCGCGCGCCCAGGGTGGCCGACTCGCGGGTGGCCGACCGTGAGGGGGTGCTCGTCGCCGCGGGCTCGGCCCCGGGCGCGGACGAGCGCCCCAAGCCGGTGTCGCCGTACGCGGCCGGGTCCGGCTACGAGGAGAGCCTCAAGAGCCGCCAGCGCGGCAGCATCGCGCTGATGCTCACCTACCTGGCGTCGGCGCTGCTCGCGGCGTCGGTGCTCATGCGCGGCCTGGCCGTGGCGCGCCCGCCGTGGGGCAACATGTTCGAGTTCGCCACCGCTGCCGCGGCGGCCGTCGGGGTCGTGTACTCGGTCCTCGCGCGCCGCAAGCGGTGGGAGTGGCTCGGCGTCTTCATCGTCACGCCGATCCTGCTCGTCCTCGGCCTGTCGCTCACCGTGCTCTACACCGACGCCGGCGAGCTCATGCCGGCGCTCAAGTCGTACTGGCTCGGCATCCACGTGACGGTCGCGTTCATCGCCGTGGCGTTCTTCACCATCGGGGCCGCGATCGGCGCGCTCTACCTCGTGCGGCGGCGCCGAGAGGACAAGCCGGTCAAGCCCACCTTCATCGAGTCGCTGCCGTCGTCGTCGGCCCTCGAGCGCGCGGCCTACAGCATCAACATGGTCGGGTTCATCCTCTGGAGCTTCACGCTCATCGCCGGTGCCATCTGGGCCAAGCAGGCATGGGGGGCCTACTGGCAGTGGGACCCCAAGGAGGTGTGGACGTTCGTCATCTGGGTCGTCTACGCCGCCTACATGCACGGGCGCGCCACGGCCGGCGTCGACCACCGCCGCTCGATGTACATCGCCCTCGGCGGCTACGTGTGCGTCATCATCAACTTCACGCTGGTCAACCTCGTGTCGACCTTCGTCGGCATGCACAACTACTCGGGCATGTGAGGGTGGTCTGACGTGGTTCGGTACGGCCTGCTCCGCCTGCTCATCTTCTTCGGGTTCCTCTTCCTCTTCTGGCTCATCGGGATCCGCGACAACCCGGTGCTCCTCGTCGGCGCCTCCGCGCTCGCGTCGGCCGCGGCGTCGTACGTGCTGCTGCGCGGGATGCGCGACGAGATCACCGCGAAGCTCGTGGACCGCCACGAGGCCCGGGCCCAGGCCAAGCAGGACGCCGCGGCGTCGGCACCCTCGCCCTCCAGCGACGAGGCGGCCGAGGACGCCGAGATCGAGCAGGCCGAGCACGGGGACACCCGCGACCGCTGACGCTCGTGCAGCGGATCCCCGGGTGAGCCGGGTGAGCGCTCAGGCCGCGCGGAGCCGCGCCGCGACCCGCTCGGCCGTGCGAGCGGCGTCGGTGCCGACGCCGAAGAGCAGCGCCGAGCTGCGCCGGCGCAGGAAGTGCACGCCGACGAAGTGCAGGTCGGGGGCCGCGGTGCTCTCGCCGTCGTCGTGCAGGGGGAAGCCGAGCGCGTCGACGAGGCCCGGGACCTGCACCCACGAGGTGTAGTCGGACCGGAAGCCCGCCGCGACGAGGACCGAGCCGAGCCGGTCGACCGGGACCGACTCGACGGGAGTCACCGTGAGCGGCGCCGGGTCGGGCAGGTCGGGGCGGTCGAGGCCCCGGCGCGCGCACACCCCGAACACGAGGTCGCGCAGGCTGCGGTAGGCGTCGTCACCGAACCCGACCGACGCGTCGAGGTCGGGCGCGAGGTGCACGACGCCGTCCTGCGCGCCGAGCAGGTGGCCCCCGAGCCGCACCCCGAGGGCCGCGAGCGTCCGGTAGTGCAGGTCGTGGCCGCCGCCGGCCCCGCTGACCTGCGGGTTCGCCCCGAGCCGGGCGGCCGGGGAGGGCAGGTCCTCGACCCGCTGGTCGAAGAAGGGCGTGTCGAGGAGCCACTCGAACACGTCGCGGCCGCCGGCGCGGCGCGGGAACCAGGGGGCGCGCCCGCACGCCATGACCACCTCGCGGCCCGAGCGCGCGAGCTCCTCGGCCACCTGGCAGGCGCTCTGGCCGCTGCCGACGACGAGCACCGGGCCATCAGGCAGGGAGCCCGGGTTGGCGTAGCCGGTGAGGTCGAGGACCGGCAGCGACCCGGGGAGGGTGTCGCAGGCGCTCGGGCGGTGCGGCCGCTGGTAGGCGCCGGTGGACACCACGACGACGCGGCTGAGGAGCGCCCCGGTGTCGGTCTCGAGGGTGAAGCCACCGGACTCACGCGGCCGCAGGCTCCGGACGGCACAGGCGCTGTGCACCGGGGCCCGCAGCCGGCCTGCCCACGCCTCGAGGTGGCCGGCGATGGCGTCGCGACCCATGAAGCCGGACGGGTCGTCGCCGTCGTACGGCGCCCCGGGCAGGCGGACGGTGTGGTTCTGCCCGACGAGCGTGAAGCTGTCCCACCGGTGGCGCCACGACGACCCGGGCGCCTCGGCCTCGAGCACGACGTGCTCGACCCCGCGCTGCTCGAGCTCGTGGCTCGTGGCGAGCCCCGCCTGGCCGGCGCCGACGACGACGACGTCGGCCTCCTCCGACATGCCTCAACGGTGGCACCGGGTCGCCGCACGTGTCCGGCGAACCGGCGAAGTGGGACGAGCGGTCAGGCCCGGCCGAGGGCGAGCCCGACGGCGAGCAGCACCGACCAGGCGAGCTGGAACTGCCCCGTGCCGGCGAGGGCCGGGATCAGGCCCGGACCGGTCGCGCCGCCGAGCACGGCCCGCAGCGGCCGCACGACGAGGGGCGCCGCGAGGAGGGCGAGCAGGGCCCACGGCGAGGTGAACGACACGATGGCGGCCACGACGAAGGCCACGGCGACGAGCGCCACGTAGAAGGCCCGGGTGCCGCGCTCGCCCATCCGCACGGCGAGTGTCCGCTTGCCGTGCTCGCGGTCGGTGGGGATGTCGCGCAGGTTGTTGGCCACGAGGATCGCCGACGCGAGCGCGCCGACCCCGATCGCGCCCCACCAGCAGGCGGCCGTGGGCGGCGTCATCGTCGCCATGGTGCCCACCGTGGCGACGAGGCCGAAGAAGACGAACACGAACACCTCGCCCAGGCCGAGGTAGCCGTAGGGCCGCGAGCCGCCCGTGTAGTACCAGGCCGCGAGCACGGCCGCGGCGCCGATCGGGATCATGACCCAGAGCCCCGACAGGCCGACGAGGGCGAGGCCGACGACGGCGGCGAAGCCGAACGAGGCGAACGCCGCGAACTTGACCGACGACGGCTGCGCGAGCCGCTGCCCGACGAGGCGGACGGGGCCGACGCGGACCTCGTCGGTGCCGCGGATGCCGTCGGAGTAGTCGTTGGCGTAGTTGACGCCGACCTGCAGGGCGAGGGCGACCACGAGGGCGAGCACCGCGTAGGCCCAGACGATGTGACCGGTCTGGTAGGCGGCGCCGGTGCCGACGAGGATGGGGGAGACGGCGGCGGGCAGCGTGCGGGGGCGGGCGCCCTCGATCCACTGGGACAGGGTGGCCATGAGGTCAGGCGGTCCTTCTACAGCTTGCGGAGGAAGTCGGGGTCGTCGTCGGGGCCCTTGGGGCCGGTCGGCCCGGACGGGCGCCGTGGCCCGGGTCGGCGCGGCCCGCGGGCGGAGGGCCCGCCGCGCGCGTCCGTGCGCCCCGCCACGAGCCACACGAGCGGTCCGAGGACCGGCACGAGCACCGCGAGCAGCCACACCGGCTTGGGCATGACGCGCACGAGGCGACGGTCGGTCATGAGGCAGTCGACGAGCGCGTAGATCGTCGCGAAGACCACGAGGGCGATGAGCGCGACGCGCAGCACGAGTGCCTCCGGGCGACGAGAGGGGCGGGGACCCCTCCATCTTGCCACCGCCTCAGACGGCGCCGGTCGCCGACTCGGTGGCGGAGTCGGTGCGGGGGTCGGGAGCGGGGTCGGTCGCCGTCGCTCGCACAGCGGCCCGGATCGCGGCCCGGTCGGGCTTGCCCGGGCCACGCAGCGGGATCGCGGGCAGGACGAGGACGTGGTGCGGCAGGGCGGCGTCGGGCAGGATCCCGCGCAGCCGTTCGCGCACCTGCGGCGTCGTGAGCCGTCGGCCGGGGTCGACGAGCGTCACTGCGGCGCACACGGACTCGCCCCAGGTGGCGTCGGGGATGCCGAGTACGACCACCTCGGCGACGTCCTCGAGGTGGCGGGTCATGGCGTCCTCGACGACGCCCGGGTTGATCTTGAGGCCGCCGGTGTTGATGACGTCGTCGGCGCGGCCGTCGACGACGAGCAGGCCCTCCTCGTCGAAGTGGCCGAGGTCGTCGGTGCGGAACCAGCGCACGCCGTCGGGGTCGGTGCTGAAGGCGTCGGCGCTCAGGCCCGGCTCGCCGAGGTAGCCGTGGGCCACCGTGTCGCCGCCGAGCACGATGTGCCGGTCGTTGTCGACGTGGACCCGGCTGACCGGCAGGGGCAGCCCGTCGTAGACGCAGCCGCCGGCGGTCTCGCTCATGCCGTAGGTGAGGCTGAGGGCGACGTCGAGCGAGCGGGCGCGCTCGACCATGGCGGCCGGGGTCGCGGCGCCACCGACGAGGACGCCGTCGAAGCGGTGCAGGGCTGCGACCCCGGTCGGGTCGTCGAGGAGCCGACCCAGCTGCGTCGGGACGAGCGCGGTGTAGCGCTGCCCGGCGGTGGGCGTCGTGGCGACGCGGGCGGCGGCCTCGGCGAACGCCTCGACGGTGAAGCCTGCGCGCAGGTCGAGGACGGTCGGCGTCGTGCCGGCGGCGAGCGACCGCAGCAGCACCTGCAGGCCGGCGATGTGGTGGGCCGGCATCGCGAGCAGCCAGGCCCCGCTGCCGCCGAGGACGCGGTGCGTGGCCCAGGCCGACCGCTCCAGCGC
>JAEWFB010000323.1 GCA_023389095.1 Actinomycetes bacterium | reverse complement strand
CACACGAAAGGCCAGACCCGTGCAGGACCCGACCGAGCTCTTCCAGTTCGAGAGCGACACCTCGCCGAGCATGCTCGAGGAGCTGCAGGCCTCGGTTCTCGTCGTCGCCCTCGAGGGGTTCATCGACGCCGGCGGCACGCAGAAGCTGCTCGCCGACCACCTCCTCGCCGCCCACGAGTCCCGCGTCGTCGCCTCCTTCGACGTCGACCAGCTGCTCGACTACCGCGGGCGCCGCCCCGTCATGGTCTTCGACCGTGACCACTGGAGCAGCTACGACGACCCGAGCCTGCTGCTGCACCGCGTCGTCGACAAGGAGGGCGTGCCCTTCCTGCTGCTCGTCGGTCCGGAGCCGGACTACCAGTGGGCCCGCATGGTCGAGGCCACGACGACGCTCATGGACGCCTTCGGCGTCGACCTGACGGTCAGCGTCCACGGCATCCCCATGGCGGTGCCGCACACCCGTCCGCTCGGGGTCACGGCCCACGGCACCAACCCGAGCCTCGTGCCCGCCAACGAACCGGCCTTCGGCACGGTCCAGGTGCCGGCGAGCTTCTCCTCGCTGCTCGAGCTGCGTCTCGGCGAGGCCGGGCGCGACGCCATCGGCTTCGCGGTGCACGTGCCCCACTACCTCGGCCAGTCCGAGTACGCCGACGCGGCGCTCCTCGGCCTCGAGCGGGTCCGCAACGCCACGGGTCTCGACCTCGACACCCGCGAGCTGGCCGCCACGGCCGGCCTCAACCGGGCCGAGATCGCCCGCCAGATGGCGGAGTCCGACGAGATCACGGCCGTCGTCAAGGCGCTCGAGCAGCAGTACGACACCTTCTTGGAAGGACGCCGCCAGCGCAGCCTGCTCGCGACCGACCTGTCGGAGCTGCCGACGGCCGACGAGATCGGCGCCGAGTTCGAGGCGTTCCTCAAGGACGTCGCCGAGGACGACCCCGACAGCTGAGCTGCCGAGCGGCCCACCGCGGCCGACCTCGATCGACCTCAGCCCTTGGCCTCGCTCCAGCGGCGCACCACGGAGGTGTCGGAGACGAACCGCACCGCGTCGGTGCCCGCCCAGGTGCGGGCGGCGCTCGTGAGCGCCGTGCCCACGGCCGCGGCTGCGCGTTCGGCGTGCTCCTCGGGCACGTGGACGAGCAGCTCGTCGTGCAGGCACAGCACGATCTGGCCGCCGAGGGGCGCGACGGCGTGGCGCACCGTGGCCGCCCAGGCCTTGAACAGCTCGGCCGCGGAGCCCTGGATGATCGCGTTGCGGGCGTAGCGCCCCCGCCCGGCGTCGGCGGCGGCCGACGACGCGCGCTCGCCGGGGGCGTCCTCGCCCGGCTCGAGACCCTGCGGCACCACACCCGGGGCGCCGAAGCGGATGAGCCGGCCCCCGTACGTGCGCACGGGCCGACGGGCGACCCCGTCGGCATAGGCCCGGTCGAGCAGACCCATGGCCACGGGGTAGGCCCGCTCGAGGTCCTTGAGCGCCTCGCCCGCCGGGCCGGAGCGCTGCCCGTACATCGCGGCGAGCACCGCCACCTTGGCGGTGGGACGGTCGGCACCGAGCTTGGCGGCCACCGGGGCGTAGAGGTCGTCGGCGCGCGTGGCCTCGGCGAAGGCGCGGTCGGCGCTGACGACTGCGAGGACGCGTGGCTCGACCTGCCCGAGGTCGGCGCGGACGAAGACGTGGCCCGGGGCCGCGGCCACGGCCGGGCGCAGGGGAGCGGGCAGGTTGTGCAGGCCGTTCTGGGCGGTCATGCGCCCGGCGGCGCCGTCGCAGGCGGTCCAGCCGCCCCGGAGCCGGTCGTCGGCTCCGACGTGCTCGTCGAGCCACCGGTACCCGTAGGTCGTCGCGATGCGCTCGTCCTTGCGCCACCGGAGCAGCGCGTCGACGAGCGGGTGGGTGCGGCGGTACGGCTCGAGGACGAAGGCGCGGGTGTTCGGGACGTCGACGCCCACCGACAGGAGCAGCTCGCGCACCTGACCCGGGTTGCGCAGGTCGGCGGCGGGTCGGCCCGGCGCATGCCGCAGGACTTCCTGGTCGCGCTGCGCCCGGATGCGCGCGGCGTCGGCCTCGTCGGCGGGGCGGGGCCCGGCCGAGGCGGAGATGAGGTCCTCCGCGGCGGGCCGGTCGACCGGGAGGCCGTCGCGCTCGAGCTCCAGGCACAGCACGGCCGCTGCCGACTCGGACCACACCGTGCGCTCGAGTCGCGCGACATCGCCACTGCCGAGACGGGACAACGAGTCCCGTTGCGCTGCTTGGCATTCCAGCGCCAGCTCGGCCAGCTCGCGCAGACGCGTCGGGGTGGTGGCCCAGGCGAGGGCATCGGGGCGCAGGTGCGCGTCGGTGGTCCAGAGGGAGGGGTCGTCGCCGGCGACGACGTCGAACAGGTCGCCGTCGAAGCCGCTGAGGCGCGGTGCGCGCGGGCGCGGCACGTCGCTCTCCGTCAGGCCCCGGCA
Source organism: Actinomycetes bacterium (assembly GCA_023389095.1). Classification (GTDB taxonomy): domain Bacteria; phylum Actinomycetota; class Actinomycetes; order Actinomycetales; family Dermatophilaceae; genus Monashia. The sequence goes on along the minus strand of JAEWFB010000323.1, from coordinate 1,968 downwards.
GGCCGCGACGACGTGTCCTGGGGTGGCCCACCAGCCACCGTTGACGAGCCGGTGGGCCTCGGCGAGGTCCCACGTGCGCGGCACGTCGACGCCGGCCTCGACCACCGGGCGCAGCGTCGAGGCCGCAGACCACACGACCCACCGAGGTCGCGTGGTCGCCGTGATGCGGGCCACGGCCCCGACGAGGCCGGTGAGGTCCACGTGCTCGTCGACACCCTCTCCGAGCAGCACGGCGGAGGACGGCCCGACGACGAGTGCGACGAGCGGGACCGTGCGCTCAGCCAAGGGATCCCGCGATCCGGTCGACCGCCTCGGTCAGGAGGTCCGGGGAGGCGGCGAAGTTGAGGCGCGCGTGTCCGGCCCCGGCCGCGCCGAAGGTCGGGCCGTCCGACAGGGCCACGCGAGCGGTGTCGACGAGGCGCGTCGCGGGTCGGTCGCCGAGGCCGAGCCCGCGCAGGTCGAGCCAGGCGAGGTAGGTGGCCTCGGGCACGACGAGCCGGGCCCCGGGGAGCCGTTCGGCGACGAGCCGGGCCAGCAGCGTCCGGTTCGCGTCGAGCTCCGCGACGAGCCGCGCCAGCCACTCGCGCCCGTCACGCCAGGCCGCCACGTGCGCGATGACGCCCAGGTGGCTGGCGCCGAACGTCACGAACGGGTGCAGGCGGCGCACGTCGCCCGCCGCGTCGGGCCCGGGCACGATGACGGCGGCCTTGAGGCCGGCGAGGTTCCACGCCTTGGAGGCCGACGACACGACGATGCCGCGCTCGGTGCCCGGCACCGTCAGGTACGGGGTGAAGGTGCTCGAGGAGTACACGAGGGCGCCGTGGATCTCGTCGCTCACGACGCGCACGCCGTGCTCGTCGGCGAGACGCGCCACGGCGGCCAGCTCCTCGGCGGTGTGCACGGTGCCGGTGGGGTTGTGGGGGTTCGACAGGAGCAGGATGCTCCGGGTGCCTCCGGTGGTGGCCGTGGCGAAAGCCTTTGCCAGCGAGTCGAGGTCGAGCCGGTGGTCGGCATCCAGGGGTGCCTCGACGACCCGGCGTCCAGCGGCCTCGACGACCTCGAAGAACGCGTTGTAGACCGGTGTCGTCAGCACGACCGGACCGCCCGGGTCGGTGAGCAGGCCTAGCAGGTGCGTGATCCCCGTGAGCACGTCGGTGACGCGCACCGTGCTGTCGGGGTCGGGTCGCCAGCCCCACGTGGCCGCGGCGTGCTCGGCGAAGGCGTCGGCGTACACACCGGTCCAGGCGTAGCCGGTGTCGCCACGGCGCACCGCGGCGTCGACGGCCTCGACGACGGCCGGGCAGGGCCGCGCGTCCATCTCGGCGATCCACAGCGGCAGGACGTCGGGCCCGTAGCGCTGCCACTTGACGCTCGTGCGGTCGCGGCGCAGCTCGTCGAGCGACGCGCCGAGGATCGGTCCGGGCATGGCACGACCCTACGAGACGCCCCCGACCGTGCGTGCGGCGCAGATCGGCGACACCTTGGGGCGCACCCGCGCCCCGACTCGTCATACGGTGACGGTGGAGGGCCGCCAGGCGCGGCGGAACACGCGACTCGTTCAAGGGGTGAGAGCCGGTGGGCTTCTTCGGTTGGGACAGGACCGAGGCCGTGAAGGCCTCGGACAGCGCGGCGGAGCAGGCCGGGGCGGTGGTCCGCAACGGCGCGCCGGCCCGTGTCGGCCAGCCCGCGGAGGGTGGACTGACGAGGGCGGCGACGCGCCTCGTCGAGCGCCTCCTCGACGTCGGCATCGACGGCAAGGGTCCGTTCGACTCCGCGCACGCGGTCGCCGCGAAGGCCCTCCGAGACGCCGCGGGCGATGCCGACCAGGCGCTGCGCATCATTGCGCGCGACCACCGGCAGCTCGGTGCCGCAGGCGGATTCATCACCGGGCTCGGTGGCTTCTTCACGATGCCGGTGTCCCTCCCGGCGAACATCCTCGAGTTCTACCTGCTCGCCACGCGCCTGACC
>JAEWFB010000273.1 GCA_023389095.1 Actinomycetes bacterium | reverse complement strand
AGACCTGGATGCGCGAGCGCGTGCCCTCGACGACCTTGACGTGGACCTTCACGGTGTCGCCGGCGCGGAACTCCGGGACGTCGGTGCGCATCGAGGCGGCGTTGAGCTCGTCGAACGTGTGCATGGTGGGATCGCTTTCCTGGGTGCCACAGGCCACCCCTCGCAGGTCATGGTGCGCGCCGGCCGGGCCGCGTGGGCCACCCGGCGGGACGAACCCGCGGGCTGGTGACCCGACTCCCCCTGTGGCAGGGGCCGTCGTGTGCCGGACGCAAGGAGCAAGTCTGCCAGAGCGCGGCGCAGACCTGAAATCGGAGACGCGTCTACGGTGGCGGCGTGGACGTCTCCCCCGGCTGGCCCGTGGCCCTCGCGCTCGTCGTGCTGCTCGCCGTCACCGTCGTGGCCCAACGCCTCGGCCGCATCCCGCTCGACCGGCAGGCGGTCGTGGCCGGGGTGCGGGCCATCGTGCAGCTCTCGCTCGTGGCGCTGGTCATCACCGCCGTCGTGGGCTCGATCTGGCTCTCCCTGCTCGCCGTGGCCGTCATGTTCGCGACGGCGGTCCTGACGACGGCCAGACGGGTCGGCGCGCCGGGGTCGTGGCCGTGGGCGGCCGTGGCGATGGCGTGCGGCGTCGTGCCCGTCGTGTCGATCATCGTGGCGACGGGGACCGTGCCGTTCACCGGTATCGCGATCATCCCGGTGGCGGGCATCGTCATCGGCAACACGATGACGGTGCACACGCTGGTCGGACGGCGCACCTTCGCGGCGCTGCGCGAGGAGCACGGCCAGTACGAGGCGGCGCTGTCGGTCGGGCTGACGGCCGACCAGGCCATCGACGAGATCATCGCCCGACGCGTCCCGGAGGGGATCGTGCCGAGCCTCGACCAAGTGCGCACCTCGGGCCTCGTGACGCTCCCGGGCGCCTTCATCGGCGTCATGCTCGGCGGCGGCAGCGCCGTCCAGGCCGCGACGGCCCAGGTGGTCGTCCTCTTCGCGATCATGGCCACGCAGGCGATCACGGCGGGCGTCCAGGCCCGGTTCATCCGCGAGCGCCGGATCCTGCCCGAGGACCTCCGCGCGGCCCTCGTGTCCTGAGCCGACGCATCCGTCCCCGCTCGACGCGTCCCCGCTCGACGCGTCCCCGCTCGACGCGTCCCGACGCGTCAGCTGCCCGACGCGTCAGCGACGCCGACGCTTGCGCAGGCGCACCGCGCCGGGCTCGTCGGGCTGTGCCGATGCGTCGAGCCGGTAGCCGGTCCGGCGATAGAGGCGCAGGTCGTCGCTGCCCTCCCCGGTGTCGAGCGTGAAGGAGCGGACGTCGTCGGGGGCCGTCGACTCCGCGTGCTCGAGCAGGCGCCGGCCCAGGCCCTCGCCGCGGAGGTCGGGCGCGACGCAGAGGCGGCCGATGGACCACTCGTCGCCCTGCCGCGCCGTGCGCACCGACCCGACGACCCGACCGCCCTTGACGGCGACCCACGTGGCATGGGTCTCGAGCGCGGCCCGGGCGTCCTCGAGGGACTCGGTGAGCGCCGGGACCGCCAGGGTCTCGCGGGTCTCGTGGATCCCCTGGCTCTCCTGCGCGAGCGCCACCTCCACCCAGCAGGCGCGCGTCAGCACGTGCAGCTCGGGCAGGTCGGCCGGCGTCGCGAGCCGGATGTCGGTCTCGCCGGCCCCGTGCGAGGCGTGGAGCAGGTCGGGGCGGCGGGCCGCGGTGCGCTCGAGTCGCTGCGCGTGGCGCCAGTCGGCGATGGCGGCGTGGTTGCCCGAGAGGAGCACGTCGGGCACGACCCGACCCTTCCACTCCCGGGGCTTGGTGTAGATCGGGTACTCGAGCAGGCCGTCCTCGTGCGACTCCTCGACGAGGGACTCGGCGTTGCCGATGACACCGGGCACGAGGCGTCCCACCGCCTCGACGATGGCGAGCACGGCGACCTCGCCCCCGTTGAGCACGTAGTCGCCGAGGCTGACGACCGACACCTCCAGGCCGAGGTCCTCGCGCGCGTACTCGTAGACGCGCTCGTCGATGCCCTCGTAGCGGCCGCAGGCGAAGGCCAGCCACGGCTCCTGCGCCAGCTCACGCGCCAGGGCCTGGGTGAACGGCACGCCACCGGGCCCGGGCACGACGAGGCGCGGTCGCAGGGCCCCACCGGCCGGCCCGGACGCGACGACCGCCTCGAGCGCCTCGGACCACGGCTGCGGCTTCATGACCATGCCCGCGCCCCCGCCGTACGGGGTGTCATCGACGGTGCGGTGCCGGTCGTGGGTGTGCTCGCGCAGGTCGTGGACCCGCATGTCGAGCAGCCCGTCGGCGCGGGCCTTGCCGATCAGGGAGAGTTCGAGCGCGGCCAGGTACTCGGGGAAGATCGACACGACGTCGACGCGCAGGGCAGCGGTGCCGCCGGACGCGTCGGGCCCGGACGCGTCGGTGGTGTCGGACGCGTCGGTGGCGTGGGACGCGTCGGTGGTGTCGGACGCGTCGGTGGCGTCGGTGGTCACTCGCTCGCCTCGCGGTAGAGGTCGAAGAGGCCGGGCGGTGGGTCGACGACGACGTGGTCGGCCTCGACGGTCGGCACGATGCGGCGCACGAACGGCACCCATGCGGTGTAGCCCTCGTCGAGCGCCAGGACGAGACGGTCCTGGGCGGCGCCGATCTCCAGGCCGCTCACGGTGCCGATCCGAGCGCCGGAGGTGTCGCGCACCTCGAGCCCGACGAGGTCCTCCTCGTAGTAGGCGTCCTCCTCGACCTGCGGCTGCGACTCGGGCAGGACGAGACGCGTGCCGCGCAGGCCCTCGGCTCCGGTGCGGTCCGGGACCTCCTCGAAGCGGATCAGCCAGATGCCGCGGTGCACCCGGGTGCTCGCCACGGTCAGCTCCCGCGGGACGCCGGAACCCGGCTCGGCCTCCGTCCCGACGACGGTGCCGACGGCGAACCGGCTCTCGGGGTCGTCGGTGTGCAGCTGCACCGTGACCTCTCCCCGCAGGCCGTGGGGTTTGCCGATGCGCGCGAGGACGACGTTCATGCGCAGATCCTCTCAGGTCGTACGGGTCGGCACGGGTGGGCCGGACGCACCGAGGGGCGCCCCGGGAGGTCCCGGGACGCCCCTCGGCGTCGGATGGTGCAGGTGGTGCGGCGTGAGGCTGCGGTGTCGGCAGGCTCAGCGGACGCGGTCGGTGTCGACGATGTCGACCCGGACGTTCGCGCCGCCCGCGAGGGCGCTGACCACGGTGCGCAGGGCGCTGGCCGTGCGGCCGGAGCGGCCGATGACGCGGCCGAGGTCGTCGGGGTGGACCCGGACCTCGAGCAGCTCGCCGCGGCGCAGCTCCTTGCGACGCACGACGACGTCCTCGTCGTGGTCGACGATGCCCTTGACGAGGTGCTCGAGCGCCTCCTCGAGCACGGTCACTCGCTCTTCTCGGCCTCGGCGGCCTCGGGAGCGGCCTCGGCCTCGGCGGCCGGGGCGTCAGCCTTCTTGGCGGCCTTCTTCTTCGGCGTCGTGGCGCCGGAGGCGCCCGCGTCGGAGCCCTTGCCCGCAGCGGCGATCGCGGCCTCGTAGAGCTCCTTCTTCGACGGCTTGGCCTCGGCGACGCGGACCTTGCCCTCGTCGACGACCTTGATGAGCGCGGCGACGGCCTCGGTCGGCTGGGCGCCCTGGCCGAGCCAGTACTTGGCGCGGTCCATGTCGATCTCGATGACCGAGGGCTCCTCGGTGGGGTGGTACTTGCCGATCTCCTCGATCGCACGGCCGTCGCGCTTGGTGCGCGAGTCCATGACGACGACGCGGTAGAACGGCGCACGGATCTTGCCCATGCGCTTCAGACGGATCTTGACAGCCACGGTGGCGGTCTCCTCAATCAGGTCGTGAGCACGGCGAGACCGCCGCAGGATCGGGCGGGGAGCCATGGCTCGGGTGTAGGCGTCCGGTCCAGCCGGGCTGCGGCCGGACGGGTACAGCCGTCCATTCTGCCAGACCTCGCACCGTGCTCCGAACCACGCCGAAGGCGCACGCGCCGAGGCCGGCAGGGCTCGGATCAGGCGAACGCCGCCCGGACGGCGAGGGCCAGGCGCACGACCTCGCGGCGCGTCACGTCGACCGCGTCGTCCACCACCGGTACGAGCGACGGGTCGAACCCGCTGCGCGCCAGGCCCATCCGCACTTCGGGGGCCGTGGCCCGGCACTCGACGACGCCACCCACCGGCGAGGTGCGCAACAGCTCGAAGAGCACGGCGGTCGCGTGCCCGTCCTGCCCGCTCGGGGCACCGGGAGCACCGGGGCCACCAGAGCCACTCGGGGCGCCCGGGACCACGAGGGACGACGCCGACAGCAGGGGCACCCCCAGCTCGGCCGCGAGCGCCGGCGCGAGACCCGGTCCTGCCGGGCCCGCGTACCCGGCGCCACCACGCACGACGCAGGCGAGGCGGCGCAGGCCGTGCGCCCGGTACGGCGCCGCCGGCCAGTCCGAGGACAGGACCGTGTAGCGGTCGTGGTCGCGCCATGCGCGTCGGCCGTCGATGCCGGGCAGGTGCAGGAAGTCGCGGGAGAAGCCCTCGTGGACGAACCCCAGCGAGCGCACGAGGCCGGCCGAGCGGGTGTTGGCCGGCTGGATGTTGGCCTCGAGCCGGTGCAGACCCATCCCGTGCGGCTCGTCGGCGAAGGCGAGGTCGACGGCGAGCTCGAGGCCTTCGGAGAAGAGGCCGCGCCCGACGTACGGGTCGTAGGCGTCGTAGCCGACGGTGGCGCTGCGGAAGGCCCCGCCGACGACGTTGGCGACGTTGACGCGTCCGACGAGCCCGTGGTCGCCCTCGGGGTCGCGGGCGAGCACGAGGAAGGTGCGGTACGCGGGCGACTGGTTGTGCAGGACGATCGGGAAGTTCGTCGGGTCGGGCATCGCGAAGTCGGACAGGCGCCGCATCGAGCGCGTCACCGCCTCGGCGTAGGCGGGGGTGTCGGACTCGCGGGGCGGGCGCACCTCGACCCGGTCCCCCACGGCGGTCAGCGGCGGGTCGGCCGACCCGGGCTCCTGCGGATTCTCAGCGGACAACGCGCCCCCTCAGGACGATGCCGGTGGGGTCGGCGAGCACGGAGAGGTCCTGGCGCGGGTCGCCGCGCACGACGAGCAGGTCGGCGTCGGCGCCCTCCTCGAGCCCCGGCTGACCGAGCCAGGCCCGCGCCGACCACGTTCCGGCGGCGAGCGCCTCGAGCCGGGTCAGGCCGGCCTGCGTCAGCTCGACCATCTCGTGCACGGCGAGGCCGTGCGGCAGGCTGCCGCCGGCGTCGGTACCGACGTAGATCGGGATGCCGGCCTCGTGCGCGGCCCCCACGGTCGCGTGCCGGCGGGCGTGCAGGTCGAGCATGTGCCGGTGGTAGCCGGGGAACTTCGCCTTGGCCGGCTCGGCGATGGCCGGGAAGGTCGCGATGTTGACGAGCGTCGGCACGATCGCGATCCCCCGGGCGGCGAAGGACTCGATGGTGTCCTCCTGCAGCCCGGTGGCGTGCTCGACGCAGTCGATGCCCGCGTCGGCGAGGTCGCGCAGGGACTGCTCGCCGAAACAGTGGGCCGTGACGCGCACACCCTCCTCGTGGGCCGCGGCTACGGCGGCCTTGGCGGCCTCGCGCGACCAGCTGGGCGCGAGGTCACCGAGGTCGCGGTCGATCCAGTCACCGACGAGCTTGACCCAGCCGTCGCCGCGGTGGGCCTCGAGGCGCACGTACCGGGTCAGCTCCTCCTCCTCGACCTCGTGGGCGAAGTTGCGGATGTACCGGCGGGTGCGGGCGATGTGGCGTCCGGCGCGGATGATCTTGGGCAGGTCCTCCCGCTCGTCGACCCACCGGGTGTCACCGGGCTGACCGGCGTCGCGGATGAGCAGGGTGCCGGCGTCGCGGTCGGTGATCGCCTGCTGCTCGGCGACGTCGCGGGGCACCTCGCCGTGGGGTCCGAGCCCGACGTGGCAGTGGGCGTCGACGATGCCGGGCACGACCCAGCCCTCGAGCGTCTGCACGCCGACGGTCGACGCGGGTGCCGTGAAGGTGAGACGTCCGTCGACGACCCAGACCTCGTCGACCGTCTCCTCCGGCCCGACGAGCACGCGACCGCGGACGTGGAGCACCGGCGCTGTCATGGCTCCGACCCTAGCCGCGCCCGTTGCGCCCGGTGCTCAGCGGTCGGGCTCTCGGAGCGTCGCGAGGATCTCGGACCAGTGGGTCACGAGCGCGCCGAGGTGGCCGGCCCCCGCGCGGACGACGAGCCTCGAGGTCGGCAGGTGCTCGTGGAGCCAGATGCCGTGCGCGAGCGGGACGGCGCGGTCGCGGTCGCCGTACCAGAGGTGCACCGGGGCGTGGACAGCCGTGAGGTCGAGGTCCCAGCCGGGGCCGACCGCGAGCGCGTCGCGCGAGGCGCCGCGGTAGGCGGGGACGCCCGGTCGCCCCGCCGGCGTCCACGGCTCGAGCAGCTCGGGTGCGACGAACACGCCGAGGCGGTGTCCGCTGC
>JAEWFB010000251.1 GCA_023389095.1 Actinomycetes bacterium | reverse complement strand
CACGCACGTCGGCGCCGCCGACCGTCAGGGCCGCGATCGCCGTCGTGACGGGCACGGCGAGCACGAGCCCGATCGCCGAGGCCAGCGTGCGCACGATCTCCTCCGACAGCGACTCCGTCTGCAGCAGGTCGAGGACGGGCCGCTCGTAGAGGAACAGGAGCATGAGCACCGGCAGCGCGGCACCGGCGTAGGCGAAGACGATGGTGTAGATCGTCGAGGCGATGTGGTCGCGGCCGATGCGCATGCCGGAGCGGAACAGCTCCCGCCGCCCCATCGCCGGTGCGGCCGCTCGCAGCTCCCACACGGCCGAGGACTGGGTGATCGTCACGTCGTTGAGCACGCCGAGGCCGGCGACGATGATGGCGCACGTCAACAGCTCCTGCGGGTGCAGCGTCGTGACGAACGAGGACAGCGTCGCGCCCTCGTCGTCGGCCACGCCGCTGAGGCGCGCGAGCCCGACCCCGAGCAGGCCGAGGCACGCGGTGATCCCGACGCCGAAGAGCGTCCCCGCCAGGGCCGTGCTCGTGCGGATCGACAGGCCGTGCGCGAGGTAGAGGACGACGAACATGATGACCGCGCTGCCGACGACGGCCACGAGCAGGCCCGACTGGCCCTCGAGCAGCGCCGGCAGCATGAAGCGCGCGACGACGAGCCCGCCGAACCCGAGCCCGACGAGGGCCAGGATCCCGCGCCAGCGGGCCACGACCGCCACGACGAGGACGAAGAGGCCGAGCATGAGCGACAGGGGAGCGCCGCGCTGGACCTGGAGGAAGGAGAACCCCTCGGGCTGTCCCTGAGCCGGCGGGGTGCGCAACAGCTGGACGGTGTCGCCCGCACGCAGGCCCGACTGGGACACGGCGGGAGGCACAGCGACCGTGACCGTCGGGTGCACGTCGCCGGAGGTCGCCGTCGGCTGCTCGAGCTGCACGCGGATGGCGCCGCAGCTCGCGTCCTGCTCGGCGACGTCACCGCCCTGCCCAGGCGCCGGCGCGGCCCCCGTCGAGGCATCCTGGCCCGCACAGACAGGAAGCACCTCGAGCACCTCTGCAAGCGGGAACGTGACCCCGGGGGCCGCGTAGTCGGTGGTGCCGACACGCGCGGCCGCTGCGGTGTCGGACGGCCAGAAGCGGACGAGGCCGAACAGGGTGGCCGCGGCGGCGAGCACGACGAAGGCGGTCAGGGCGACCCGCGCGAGTGCGCTGACGGACACGGTTGTCGTGGCCTCGGTGTCGTGTGGTCGGTGGCTGTGGCTGTGTCCGCCGGACATGGTCCGGAGTGTGCCACAGCGTGTCCGGATCGATGCCGAGCGGCGTGCGCCGGTTCCCGAGGGGCCCGTTAGGCTGACCGCCGTGGGTGAGCAGACGGACGCGGCGGACCGCGAGCGCGTGGTGTCGAACCGGCTCCTGACGATCCCCAACGCCCTGTCGGTGCTGCGACTGCTCGGCGTGCCGGTGTTCCTCTGGGCGATCGTCGCCGAGCACGACGGCATCGCCCTGCTGGTGCTCGCACTCTCCGGCGTCACCGACTACCTCGACGGCAAGATCGCGCGGACGTTCGGCATGGAGTCGCGCCTCGGAGCGTTCCTCGACCCGATCGCCGACCGGCTCTACATCCTGACGACGCTGCTCGGGCTCGCCTGGCGCGACGTCATCCCGTGGTGGGTCGTCGCCGTGCTCCTGGCCCGCGAGCTCGTCATGGCCGTCATGCTCGGCTACCTGCGCCTCCGTGGGCAGCTCGGCCTGCCCGTCCACTACGTCGGCAAGGCCGCGACCTTCAACCTCCTCTACGCCTTCCCGCTGCTGCTCCTCGCGCAGCGCGACGACTGGCTGGGCGCCCTCGCCGCGCCCATCGGCTGGGGGTTCGCCTGGTGGGGGATCAGCCTGTACTGGCTCGCCGCGGTCCTCTACGGCATCCACGCGCGCATCGTCCTGCGCGACCGGACGGCTCGGCCGGTGGCGACATGACCGACGCACGCCGGCGGCCCGACGCCTCGATGACGCTCATCACCTCTATGCTCGAGCGTCCGCTCGACCCGGGCTACCAGCAGGCCGCCGACCGACGCGTCGCGCAGGGCCTGCCACGCGCCACCTCGTACCGCACGCCGCTCGTCATCGTCCTCGCGGTGCTCACCGGCTTCCTCTTCGCGGTGGCCGCACTCTCGCTGCGGCCCAAGCCGACGGCCACCGCCCAGGTCAAGGCCCAGCTCGTCGCCCGCATCGAGGACTTCCAGAAGCAGGCGAGCGTGCAGGACGCCGCGGTCGCGGCGCTGACCCGCCAGGTGCGTGACTACGAGGCCCTCGCCCTGCAGCAGGGCGGCGCGGCCGACCTCACCGGCCAGATCGCCTCGCTCGAGGTGCAGGCCGGCACCGTGGCGCTCACCGGCCCCGGGCTGACCCTGACCCTCGACGACGCCGCCTCGACCGTGGCCGGTGGCGACGCCGGGTCGCGCCCGAGCAGCGGCTTCGAGCAGGGACGGGTCACCTCCGCCGACCTGCAGATCATCGTCAACGGGCTCTGGGGCGCCGGCGCCGAGGCGATCTCCATCAACGGTCACCGGCTCAGCTCCACGGCGGCGATCCGGTTCGCCGGGCAGGCGATCATCGTCGACTTCCGCCCCCTCGCGCGCCCGTACGTCATCACCGCGCTCGGCGACGGCGCCGGGATGCAGCAGCTCTTCGAGCAGGCCTTCGCCGGCGTCTACCTGTCCCAGCTGACCCAGGAGTTCAAGATCCGCTCGGTTCTCAAGACGGCAGACGGCCTCAGCGTGCCGGCCGACTCCGCATCACGGCTCGAGGTGGCGCAGCCGATCACCCCGGCCGGCTCGCCGACCTCGAGCGCGGGCACCACCTCCACCCAGCGCAAGGCGGCGTCGGGAACCGCGCCCCCGGGCGGGGCGTCCACGGACACGAGCACGGGCACCGCCACCACGCGGCAGAGCCCGACCGCGCCACCGTCGACCAGTGCAGGCAACAGTCAGGAGAACCCGTGATCCCCGTCCTCGGCCTGGTCGCAGGCCTGGCGATCGGTCTGTTCCTGCACCCGTCGGTGCCGGTGTGGCTCCAGCCCTACCTGCCGATCGCCGTCATCGCGGCTCTCGACGCCGTGTTCGGGGCCATCCGCGCCATCCTCGACGGCATCTTCGACGACAAGGTCTTCGTCGTGTCGTTCCTGTCGAACGTCGTCGTCGCCGCCTTCATCGTCTTCCTCGGCGACCAGCTGGGCGTCGGCGCCCAGCTCTCGACGGGTGTCGTCGTCGTCCTCGGCGTGCGGATCTTCTCCAACGTTGCCTCGATCCGGCGGCACCTGTTCAAGGCGTGACGATGAGCAGCACGGACCACCAGCCCGACGAGACGCCCGACGAGACGCCCGACGAGACGCGCGTCCCGGACGTCCCCGTCGTCGACCCCGAGCCCACCGACGCCCCCGAGCCCCCAGAGCCCCCCGAGCCCCCAGAGCCGGCGGAGCGGATCGGCGACCGCTACGGCGTCGCGGACGACTTCACCGAGGCCGAGGCCGTCACCCGTCCGGCGCGCCGTCCCGTCGAGGGCGTGGCGGCGTGGCGGCGCCTGTTCGCGATGTCACGCCCACGTGCCACGCGCGCGAACGTCCTCGGCGCGCTGCTCGCCGTCCTGCTCGGGGCCGGCATCGCCGCCCAGGTGCAGCTGACGAACGAGCGCGGCCTGGACCAGCTGAGCCAGACCGACCTCGTCCGCGTCCTCGACGACATCTCCGTGAAGTCCTCGCGCCTGGACCAGCAGGTGCGCGAGCTGGAGGCCACCCGCGACCGGCTCAAGAGCGGCACGGGCACGGCGGCCGAGGCCCTCGACCAGGCCCAGAAGCGCGTCGACACCCTCGGCATCCTCGCCGGCACCATCGGCGCCAAGGGCCAGGGCATCGTGCTGACGATCAGCGACCCGGACAAGCAGGTCACGGGCCCGGTCGTCCTCGACATCATCCAGGAGCTGCGCGACGCCGGCGCCGAGTCGATCGACGTCGGCGGCGTCCGCGTCGTGGCGTCCTCGTTCGTCGGCGACGCCGGCGGTGACCTTCTCGTCGACGGCAAGGCGATCACCCGCCCCATCGAGATCAAGGCCATCGGCGACGCCAAGACGCTGTCCTCGGCGATGACGATCCCGGGCGGGATCGTCGAGACCGTCCGGCAGAAGGGCGCCAACGCCACGGTCACCGAGTCGCCGTCGATCCAGATCACCTCGGTGCACGAGGCGCGCCCGCTCACGCACGCGAAGCCGACCGAGTGACCGCCCGGCCGCTGACGCCGCGACCCCGGCATGGCATCCTCTCCCTTGCCGGTGGAGTGACCTGGAGTCATACTGCCGACCCCGACCACCTCAGCGACGAGCTAGGAGCGACATGAGCGACCTCGAATACCCCGCCGACCTGCGCTACACCAGCGACCACGAGTGGGTCCGGGTGGGTGACGACGGCGTCGTCCGCGTCGGCATCACCTCCTTCGCGCAGGACGCCCTCGGTGACGTCGTGTACGTCTCGCTGCCCGGGGTCGGCGACACGGTGTCGCCCGGCGACTCCTGCGGCGAGGTCGAGTCGACGAAGTCGGTGAGCGACGTGTACGCGCCGCTCGACGGGGAGGTCACCGCGGTCAACGCCGCGCTCGACGCATCGCCGGAGCTCATCAACTCCGACCCGTACGGCGAGGGATGGATGTTCGAGATGCGCCCGGCCGACGCCGCGGCCGTCGAGGGCCTCATGGACGCCTCGGCGTACACCGCGTCGCTGTCCTGACCGGTCGCCACCGCCCCGGTTCCCCGCGACACCGCACCCGCCCCAGGTGCAGCCCGTCGGGCCCGCCCGGCCCGGCCCCGGGTCGCCGTCGAACGGCGATCCAGCGGCCGCGTCGGCGGGCGCGGCGGGGACAGGCGTCAACTAGAGTGGGGACGCCCGCTTCGCCCACAGACGGCAGGAGGACGGCATGTCGAGCGATCACGACGATCACGACGAGCACGGCGCTCCCGACCGGGACGAGCCGAACGCCGACCACCAGAACGAGGAGGACCGCATGTCGAGCGACCAGTTCGACTCCGACGACATGAACGTCGAGCCGCGCACCATGCGGTTCCAGGGCGTCCCGGCCCAGGACACCGAGCACCTGGACCCGCGCGGCCTGACGGCCGAGGACCAGGCCACGATCGAGGCGCTGCGCCCGGGCACGGCCCTGCTCGTCGTGCTCCGCGGGCCGAACACGGGCGCCCGGTTCCTCCTCGACGACCAGGAGGTCGCCGCGGGGCGCCACCCCGACTCCGACATCTTCCTCGACGACGTCACGGTCTCGCGCAAGCACGCCCTCTTCGTCAAGCAGGGCGACACCGGCTACCTCGTGCGCGACGCCGGCTCGCTCAACGGCACGTACGTCAACCGCGAACGCATCGACGACGCCCCGCTGCACACCGGCGACGAGGTGCAGATCGGCAAGTTCCGCCTCGTCTACTACGCCGCCTGACCGACGGATGCCCACGGGGACGACCGGCGAGGGCGTGCTGCCCTCGGGCCCGCGCCTGACCATCGGCAAGGTCATCGCGGCCCTCTCCGAGGACTTCCCCGACGTCACCGCGTCGAAGATCCGGTTCCTCGAGGCCGAGGGCCTCGTGACCCCGCACCGCACGCCCTCGGGCTACCGCACCTTCGCCGAGTCCGACGTCGAGCGGCTGCGCTACGTCCTCGCGGCCCAGCGTGACCGGTTCTGGCCGCTCAAGGTCATCCGGGAGGCCCTCGACGCGCTCGACCGCGGCCTGACCGACCCCGGTAGCGGGGGAGGGCGGCCGGTCCCGCCCGAACCGGTGGCCGACCCCGACGTGCCCGAGGCCGCGCAGCTGGCCCCCCGCACCGGGGTGACGCTGACCGGGCCCGAGCTGCGCGAGGCCACCGGCATCGACCGGCCGACGATGCACGCCCTCGAGACCTTCGGCCTCCTCGTCGCCGACCCGTCGGGCCACTACGGACAGGACCAGGTGGCCGTGGCGGCGGCCGCGCAGGCCCTTGCCGCCCACGGCCTCGAGCCAAGGCACCTGCGCCCGTTCCGGACCGCCGCGGACCGGGAGATCGGGCTGGTCGACCAGGTCCTCTCGACGCACCGCGACGACAGCACGCGAGCAGAGCGCGCTGCGCGGATCGCGGCGTCGTGCATCGCGCTGCACGTGGCCCTCGTCAAGGCCGGCCTCGCCCGCTGACCCGTCCGGGACGCAGCGCCGGTCACGTTGTGGGACACAGTGCCCCACGCGGTGCCGGCGCTTCCGACGGGCTCCCGACACGGGGCGGAGCCCGGGGTACGGTGGACTGGTGAGAGAGGTCGATGTCCTGGGTGTCCGGGTCGAGATGCCGACGAACAACCCCATCGTGCTGCTGCGCGAGCGCGACGGCGGTCGGTACCTGCCGATCTGGATCGGGGCCGCAGAGGCGGCCGCGATCACCTACGCCCAGCAGGGCGTCGTGCCCCCGAGGCCGCTGACGCACGACCTGCTGCGTGACGTCCTCGCGGTCCTCGGCCACGAGCTCACCGAGGTGCGCATCGTGGCCCTCAAGGACTCCGTCTTCCACGCCGCTCTCGTCGTCGACGGCTCGGTCGAGATCAGCTCGCGCGCGAGCGACGCGATCGCCCTGGCGCTGCGCACCGGCTCACCGGTGCTCGTCGACCCGGCGATCCTCGACGAGGCGGCGATCGTCGTCAGCTCCGAGGAGGACGACGAGGTCGAGCGCTTCAAGGAGTTCCTCGATCACGTGTCGGCCGAGGACTTCGAGGGACCGGCCGGCGACGAGCCCGGCGACCCGGGTGAGCCCGGTGACCAGGGCGAGCCCGGTCGCCCCGGCCAACCCGGTCCGGGGGAGTGACCAACCTTCAGCCTCAGGTTGACGGTTAGCCTTGCGAGGGAGGTCCGACACGCCGATGGCGGGAGGCCTCGGTGATTGACGCCCACCCACGCGCGTCCTACCGTCGGATAACGACGTGTGTGTAGTTATCCCGATGTCGTCTGCGCGGGTCGCGCAGGCCCACCCTGAGGAGGACGGCATGGCCGCCATGGAGAACGCGCCCGAACCGGGCCGCACGGTGCCCAGCAGCGCCCAGGGTCTGCTCTTCACCGACGACCTGCCCGACCTCGCCGACGACATCGGCTACCGCGGACCCACCGCGTGCCGGGCGGCAGGCATCACCTACCGGCAGCTCGACTACTGGGCCCGCACCGGCCTCGTCGAGCCGTCGGTGCGCAGCGCCACCGGCTCGGGCACGCAGCGGCTCTACGGCTTCCGCGACATCCTCGTGCTCAAGGTCGTCAAGCGCCTCCTCGACACGGGTGTCTCGCTGCAGCAGATCCGGGTCGCCATCGGCCACCTGCGCGAGCGGGGCGTCGAGGACCTCGCCCAGATCACCCTGATGAGCGACGGCGCCTCGGTGTACGAGTGCACGTCCGCCGACGAGGTCATCGACCTCGTCCAGGGCGGCCAGGGCGTCTTCGGCATCGCCGTCGGACGGGTCTGGCGCGAGGTCGAGGGCGAGCTCGCGCAGCTGCCGAGCGAGCGTCCGGACGACGAGGCACCGGCCGACCACCCCGGCGACGAGCTCACCGCGCGCCGCCAGGCCCGCAAGATGGCCTGAGCCGCCGGCCACTCCCACCCACCGCACAGCCACACGCACGCAGGGCCCGCCCGGTACTCCCGGGCGGGCCCTGCTGCGTCGGCTGGTAGATTTGACCCCGCCGATCACCCCGCGTGGGAGAGTCCTCGAGGTGTCCACACCTGCGAGGCGCCGAAGGGGCAACATCCCCGGAACCTCTCAGGCGCCAGGACCACGTGGGCGAGGCACCTCTGGAGCCGGCAGGTGACAGACGGGGAGCGTGTGTGTCATCCGCTCATCCCGCCAGGAGCCCCGCATGTCGACCCACCAGCTCGCCGCCGAGACCGCGGCGTCCACCAGCACGTCCGAGGGCTTCGCCGACTTCGTCGGTCGCCACGTCGGCCCCCGACAGGACGACGTCGCCCGGATGCTCGAGGTGGTCGGCCAGCCGAGTCTCGACGTCCTGTGCGACCGGGCCATACCGGGCGCCATCCGCTCCGACGCGCCGCTGACCCTCGAGGCCGCCGCCAGCGAGAGCGCGGTCATCGACGAGCTGCGCGGGTTCGCCTCGCGCAACACCGTGCTCACCTCGCTCATCGGCCTCGGCTACTACGGCACCGTCACCCCGCCGGTCGTGCGCCGCAACGTGCTGGAGAACCCGGCCTGGTACACGGCGTACACGCCGTACCAGCCGGAGATCTCCCAGGGCCGTCTCGAGGCGCTGCTCAACTTCCAGACCGTCGTCACCGACCTCACCGGCCTCGACGTCGCCGGCTCGTCGCTGCTCGACGAG
>JAEWFB010000210.1 GCA_023389095.1 Actinomycetes bacterium | reverse complement strand
CGTGGATGCTCGTGAGGTCGGGGCCGAGGGCGCCGGCGCCGTCGAGCAGCTCGGTGGGCGTGCAGCCGTAGTACATCTGGCAGGCGAGGTTCTCCCCCGGCTGCTCGGACAGGTGCACGTGCAGCGGGAGGTCGCCGGCGGCCTCGACGACCTTGGGCAGGTCCTCCCGGCGCACGGCGCGCACCGAGTGGATCGCGGCGCCGAGCCGGACGCGGTCGGTCGGGCCGGGCCGGGAGGCCATCCGCTCGGCCCACGCGTCGACGGTGCCGTCGCTGAACCGCAGCTGCCCGGGGTGCAGCTCGACGTGCCCCCCACCGTTGAGCCCACCCTCGAGGTAGCACGTGTCGAGGAGGGTGAGGCGGATGCCGGCCTCCTCTGCGGCCTGGCGCACGGCCAGCCCCATCGCGTTCGGGTCGCGGTAGGCGTGGCCGCCCGGCCGGTGGTGCACGTAGTGGAACTCGCCGACGACGGTGAACCCGGCCTGCACCATCTCGGCGAAGACCGCCCGCGCCAGCGTGAAGTACGTGTCCGGGTTGAGCTTCTCGGCCGCGGCGTACATCTGCTCGCGCCAGCTCCAGAAGTTGCCGCCACCACCGTTGACGCGTCCGCGCAGGGCCCGGTGGAAGGCGTGGCTGTGCGTGTTGGCCATGCCCGGCAGGGTGACGCCGGCCAGGCGGACGTCGCCGGGCTCCGGGTCGGCGTCGACGAGCACCTCCTTGAAGTAGCCGTCGGCGGTGACCAGCCGGACACGGTGGGCGAAACCACCCGTCAGCCAAGCACTCTCGCACCAGAACGAGGTCATCGAGGGGTGTCCTTCCGGGTGGTGAGGGCAGAGACCACGGCGGTGAGGGCGCTGACGCCGTGGTGGCAGTCGTCGAGGTAGGCCGACTCCTTCGGCGAGTGCGACACCCCGGTGGGGTTGCGCACGAACAGCATCGCCGACGGGACGCCGTGGGTGGCGAGGATGCCCGCGTCGTGGCCCGCCCCGGTACCGAGGAGCGGCGCGTCGGGCAGGACGGTCCGCAGCTCGTCGACGAGCCCGGCGTCGAAGGTGGTCGGCGGCGTCCACGACTCGATCGTCGTCTCCCCGCCGGTGCGCATGGCGTCGGCGCCGACGGCCTCGACGACGGCCCGCACGGCGTGCTCGGACCGGCCTCGGGCGTCGAGCCAGGCCGTGACGTGGCTCGGCACGGCGTTGACGCCGCCCGGCTCGACGACGAGCTTGCCGACCGTGGCGACGCAGCCGAGCGCCGTCGCGTACGACCGCGCGGCGTGCACGACGTCGGCGAGGGCGATCATCGCGTCGCGGCGGTCCTCGAGGCGGGTCGTGCCGGCGTGGTTGGCCTCGCCGGGCAGGTCGATGCGCCAGCGGCCGTGCGGCCAGATGTCGGTGCCGATGGCGACGGCGCGCGCGTCGTCGGAGAGGTCGTCGGAGCCGTCGGGGGCGAGGGCGAGCGCCTTGCCCTGCTCGATGTGCAGCTCGACGAACCGGCCGACGCGTCGCACCGCCTCGGGGTCGGGCCCCATCGCGGCCGGGTCGCGGCCGGCCTTCTGCCAGGCCTCGGCCATCGTGACGCCGTCGCCGTCGGCGAGCCCGCGGGCCCGGTCGGCGTCGAGCTCGCCGGTGATGAGGCGCGAGCCGGCGCAGGCGACGCCGAAGCGGGCGCCCTCCTCGTCGACGAAGTTGACGACGCCGAGGGGTACGTGGGGCGTCTCGACCCCGGCGGCCCGCAGGTCGTCGACGACGGCGAGCGCGCTGACGACCCCGAGCGGGCCGTCGAAGGCGCCGCCGTCGGGCACCGAGTCGAGGTGCGAGCCGATGACGACCCCGGGGGTCGTGTCGGGGTCGCCCCACCAGGCCCACTGGTTGCCGGCGCGGTCCTCGACGACCGCGAGGCCCCGGGCACGGCACTCGGCCGCGAACCACTCACGCAGGTCGTCGTCGGTTCGGGTCCACGCGTAGCGCCGGTACCCGCCCGTGCCGTCGTGGCGGCCCACCGGCTGGAGGTCGGCCCACATCCGGTCGAAGCTCGTCGTCACCTCGTCACCTCGTCATTCCTGCCCCAGTCACGCGTCGCCGGTGCCGCGCACCGAACTGCGAACCTAGGCTGTCGAACATGTCCCCCGACGCCGCACCAGACACCCCTGACCGTGATGACACCGCCGAGCGTAGTGAGTCCGGGGAGATCCGCACGCCAGCGGTCGACGCCGCGCGCGCCGCGGGCATCGAGTTCACGGCGACGCGGCACGGCCGGGTGCGCAGCCTCGAGGAGGCCGCCGCGGCCCGGGGCATCGAGCCGCGCGACCTCATCAAGACGCTCGTGGTGCGCCGGGCCGAGGACGACCACGTCTTCGTCCTCGTCCCCGGTGACCGGACGTTCTCGTGGGCCAAGGTGCGCGCCCTGCTCGGCACCAACCGCATCTCGATGCCGGACGCCGACGCCGCCAAGGCCGTCACCGGCTACGAGCGCGGCACCATCACCCCGTTCGGGTCCGCGACGCCCCTGCCCGTCATCGCCGACAGCCACCTCGTCGGCCGCCGCATCTCGATCGGCGGCGGCGCCCACGGTGTGGGCCTGACCCTCGAGGGGGACGACGTCATCCGGGTCTTCGACGCGACCGTGGCCGACATCTCCGACGAGGAGGTCCGCAAGACCCCGTGACCCTGACCTCCCCACCCTCTCCACCCTCTCCACCCTCTCCACCGTCGAGAGGCCACGGGTGGCCGCCTCCCGACCGTCGAGAGGCCACGGTCCGCCACGGCTGGCGCTCGAGAGGTCACGATGCCGGACACTGGTCACCATGTCCCGACCTCCGCTGCCCACCAAGCCGTGCGCCCGCTGCGGCCGCACCATCACGTGGCGCAAGGCCTGGGCCCGCGACTGGGACTCCGTGCGCTGGTGCTCCGACAGCTGCCGCAAGCACGGCCTGAGGCCGGTCGACCTCGAGCTCGAGGACTCGCTCGAAGCGCTCCTCGACGCCCGGGCCCGCGATGCGTCGGTGTGCCCGAGCGAGGCCGCCCGCGCCGCCGGGGCCGCTGACTGGCGCGAGCTCATGGAGCCCGCCCGCATGGCGGCCCGGCGGCTCGCGGCGGACGGCCGCGCCGAGATCACCCAGGGTGGGCAGGTCATCGACCCGGACCACGCCAAGGGCCCCATCAGGGTGCGCCGCCCCCGCTGACCCGTCCGGCGAGCCGTCGGTCGATGTATCCCGCGGTCACGGGTGACCGCGGGATACATCGACCGGGGAGCAAACGGCATACGGGCGCTCAGCCCTCCTGCATCGGGATGCGGACGCCCCGCTCGCGGGCGACCTCGTCGGCGCGCTCGTAGCCGGCGTCGACGTGTCGGATGACGCCCATGCCGGGGT
>JAEWFB010000207.1 GCA_023389095.1 Actinomycetes bacterium | reverse complement strand
GGCCCGTCCTGCGGGGCGTCCGGCGTCATGTGCGCCCCCGCGGCTGGGCGCGGCCGGCGAGCAGGTCGCGCAGGGCGCGGGTGTGCCGCCGGCTGACGACGAGCTCGTGCCCGCCCACCACGACGGTCGTGCGGCCCGCCTCGGTGCGCCACTCGCTGATGTGCGCGAGCGACACGAGGGAGGACCGGTGGATCCGCACGAAACCGGCGTCGCGCCACTGGTCGGCCAGCGTCGTCAGCGGCACCCGCACGAGGTGGCTGCCCGATGCCGTGTGCAACCGCGCGTAGTCGCCCTGCGCCTCGACGTAGAGCACCTCGGACCGCGGGACGAGGCGGCTCACCCCGGCCAGCTCGACGACGATGCTCTCGTCCGGGGCCGGCGGCGAGGGCCCGTCCCCCTCGACGCGCCGCACCACCTTGCGGACGGCCTGGTCGAGGCGGTCGTCGCGCACCGGCTTGAGCACGTAGTCGACGACGTTGAGCTCGAAGGCGTCGACGGCGTGCTGCTCGTGCGCCGTGACGAAGACGACCGGCGGCTGCGCCGTGAACCGGGACAGCACGCGCGCGAGGTCGAGGCCGCTGAGCCCCGGCATCTGCACGTCCATGAAGATCGCGTCGACGGTCTGCTCGTGCAGCACGCGCAGCGCCGCCTCCCCCGACTGCGCCGGCAACACCTCGCCGACGCACTCGTGCCGGCCGAGCATCCAGACGAGCTCGTCGAGAGCCGGCGCCTCGTCGTCGACAGCCAGGACACGCAGCGAGGCGGCGTTCATACGTGCACTCCCGGGCGGAACTTCGGCAGCCGGACGACGACCTTCGTCCCGGCGCCCTGGGCCGTCTCGACGACGAGGCCGTACTCGTCGCCGTAGGCGGCCCGCAGCCGCTCGTCGACGTTGGCCAGCCCCACCGAGTCGCTCGTCGGGTCGCCGGCGAGCACGCGGGCCACCCGCTCCGGGTCCTCGCCGACGCCGTCGTCCTCGATCGTCACGACGCACTCCTGGTCGACGTCCTGGGCCAGGATGCTGATCTCCCCCGGCCCGGCGCGCCCCTCGATGCCGTGCCGAACGGCGTTCTCGACGAGCGGCTGCAGGCACAGGAACGGCACGACGACCGGCAGCACCTCGGGCGCGACGCGCAGGGTCACCGTGAGCCGGTCGCCGAAGCGGGCCTTCTCGATGACGAGGTAGGCCTCGATCGAGCGCAGCTCCTCGGCGAGCGTCGTGAACTCGCCGTGCCGGCGGAAGGAGTACCGGGTGAACTCGGCGAGGTCGAGGAGCAGGTCGCGGGCCCGCTCGGGGTCGGTGCGCGTGAACGAGGCGATGGCCGTCAGCGAGTTGTAGACGAAGTGCGGGCTGATCTGGGCCCGCAGGGCCCGCACCTCGGCCTCCATGAGACGGGTCCGCGACGCGTCGAGCTCGGCGAGCTCGAGCTGCCCCGACACCCACCGGGCCACCTCGTTCGTCGCGCGGACCAGGCCCGCCGACGCCTGGTCGGTGAAGACCTGCAGCGTCCCGACGACCAGCTCGTCGACGTCGAGCGGGGCGACCACGGCCTGGCGCACGATGCACGACGGCTCGCCGCAGGCGACGTCCACCCCGCCGACGACGGTGGGCCGTCCGTGCTGGAGCGTGCCGGCCGCGATGACCGCGGGCTGCTCGGAGTGGTGGGCCCGGCCGCCCTCCCACGCCAGCAGCCGCGTCGTGTCGGTCATCGCGACGGCCGGTGCGCCGAGCAGGGACCTCAGGTGCTTGAGCGAGCGCTCGGCGGCCTGGGGCGTCAGCCCCGCCCGCAGCGGCGGCGACGCGAGCAGCGCGGTGTGCAGCGTCCGGTAGGCGGCCCGGTCGGCCTGGGTGCCGAGGTGACCACGACGCATCAGCGCGCCCCACGTGCTCATGCGCACACCCTAGGGGCCGACCACCCCCGGGACGGGGGCTCAGGCGTCGTCGGGCTCTTCGTCGCGCAGGTGCCACAGGCCCGAGCGACGCTCGGCGTCGAGCTCCTCCTGCGTCGCGGCGCGCGCGGCGTAGCGGTCGCGCATCGCCTCGCGCTTCTCGTCGCGGCTCGGTCGGGCGCTCTCCTCGAGGCGCAGGTCGGTGCCGCGCACGCCGAGCAGCTCGGCGCCCGACTGCAGGGTGGGCTCCCAGTCGAAGACGACGGCGTCGTCGGTGGCGCCGATGACGACGGTGTCGCCCGCGACCGCGCCCACCTTGTACAGCTTGTCCTCGACGCCGAGGCGCGCGAGCCGGTCGGCGAGGTAGCCGACGGCCTCGTCGTTGCTGAAGTCGGTCTGGCGCACCCACCGCACCGGGCGCTCGCCGGTGACCCGGAAGAACGGCCCGTCGGGACCGTTCTCCTTCGCCACGGAGAACCCCTGGTCGTCGACGGACCGCGGGCGCAGCACGACGCGCTTGGGCAGCGCCGCATCGGCCTCGACCTGCTTGCGGGCCTCCTCGACGTGGCGGGCCATGGCAAAGCCCAGCTCGCTCAGCCCCTGGTGGGCCACGGCCGAGACGATGAACACCTCGAGGCCGCGCGCCTCGAGGTCGGGCTTGACCATCTCGGCGAGCTCGCGCGCCTCGGGCACGTCGGCCTTGTTGAGCACGACGATGCGGGTGCGCTCGGCGATGGGGCGGCCGCCGAGGTCGGCGTCGGGCACGTAGAGCGACAGCTCGTTCTCGATGACGTCGAGGTCGGTCATCGGGTCGCGGCCCGGCTCGAGCGTCGCGCAGTCGATGACGTGGACGAGCACGGAGCAGCGCTCGACGTGGCGCAGGAACTCCAGGCCCAGGCCCTTGCCCTCGTGGGCGCCGGGGATGAGGCCCGGCACGTCGGCGACGGTGAACCGGCTCGAGCCGGCCGTGACGACACCGAGGTTGGGCACGAGGGTCGTGAACGGGTAGTCGGCGATCTTGGGCCGCGCGGCCGACAGCACCGACACGAGGGAGGACTTGCCCGCGCTCGGGAAGCCGATCAGGGCGACATCGGCGAGCGTCTTCAACTCGAGGACGACGTCGATCTCCTCCCCCGGCTCGCCCAGCAGCGCGAAGCCCGGCGCCTTGCGTCGAGCCGAGGCAAGGGCCTTGTTGCCGAGGCCGCCACGGCCGCCGCGCGCGATGACGTGCTCGGTGCCCATCCCGACGAGGTCGGCGACGATCGCGCCCGACGCGTCCTTGACGACCGTGCCCTCCGGCACCGGCAGGACGAGGTCGTCGCCGTCGGCGCCGTTCTTCTCGTCGCCGGCGCCCGGGGCGCCGTTGCCGGCCTTGCGG
>JAEWFB010000203.1 GCA_023389095.1 Actinomycetes bacterium | reverse complement strand
CAGCGCCCGCGGCGTCACCGAGATCACCGGGGGTCCGGGCACCGGCAAGACCGTCGTCGCCCTGCACCGCGCGGCGTTCCTCCTCTACTCCGACCGGCGCCGCTTCGAGTCCGGCGGCATCCTCGTCGTCGGCCCGTCGGGCGCCTACACCGCCTACATCGAGCGCGTGCTGCCATCGCTGGGTGAGGAGAGCGTCACGCTGCGGGCGCTCGGCGACGTCCTCGACGTCGTCAGCACCGAACGCCTCGACGCTCCCCCGGTCGCCCGCATCAAGGGCTCGGTCCGCATCCGCACCCTCCTCGGGGCGGCCGCACGCGGACGCGTTCCCGAGGCGCCGACCGAGTTCCGGGCCATCGTCGCCGGCCGAGCCGTGCGGCTCGAGGCCCGCGACCTCGACCGCGTCCGCGCGCAGGTGCTGCGCCAGCACCAGCGCAACGCGGCCACGGCGGCCGCCCAGGCGGCGCTGGGCGACGCGGCGTGGACGTCGCTCGGCATCACCGGCGACCGCGACGCCAAGGCCGAGTTCATGGACAAGTGGGAGGACCACCTCGACGTCGAGTCGTTCATGCAGGCATGGTGGCCGCAGGTCGACCCGCGCCAGGTGCTGCTCTGGCTCGCCGACGAGTCGCTCGTGCGGCGGCACGCCCGCGGCACCCTGCGCGACGACGAGGCAGCCCTGCTCGCCGCGTCGTTCCGCGCCGCACTCGACACCGGCACGTGGTCGGTGGCCGACGTCGCGCTCGTCGACGACGTCGCGGCGCGGCTCGGTCCGGTGCAGGACGCACCCCAGGAGGAGCGCGGCTTCTACGAGATCGAGGAGCTCGACGACCTCAGCCAGTACGGGGTCACCGAGGTGCAGCCGGTGTCCGGGCGCGACGAGCGACGGGCGGAGGTCGTCGGCGGCGACCCCACCGACCGGCTGCTCGCCGGCCGCATCGGCAAGCCGGAGGAGTACGCGCACGTCCTCGTCGACGAGGCCCAGGACCTCTCCCCGATGCAGTGGCGGATGATCGGGCGGCGCGGCCGGCACGCGTCGTGGACCGTCGTCGGCGACGCCGCCCAGGCGTCCTGGCCCGAGCCGGCCGAAGCCGCGACGGCCCGCGAGGAGGCGTTCGGCAGCCAGCAGCGCCAGCACTTCCACATGGACACCAACTACCGCAACGCGCGCGAGATCTTCGACTACGCCGCCGAGGTGGTGCGCCGCGAGGTGCCCGACGCCGACATCCCGCAGGCGGTGCGCGAGACCGGGGTCGACCCGCTCCTGCTCGCCCTCGGCCCCGACGCGTCCGCGGCCGTGGCATCGGCCGTCGAGGCCCTGCTCGGTGAGGTCGACGGCGCCATCGCGGTCGTCACGCCCGCCCGTCACGCTCCCTCGCTGGCGTCGGTCCACGGCGCCGGCGACGGACGCGTCCAGGTCGTCGACCCGATGTCGACCAAGGGCCTCGAGTACGACGCGACGGTCGTCGTCGACCCCGACGAGATCGTCCGCGAGTCGCCCGGTGGGGTCCGCGTGCTCTACGTGGCCCTGACCCGCGCCGCCCACCGGATGACCGTGCTGTCCTGATTCCGGCGTGATGCCTGCCTGATGCCTGTCTGGGGCCCGCCTGGTTCCTGCCTGGTTCCGGCGGGATGCCCGGTTCCGGAGGCTGCGACACCTGCAGGTAAAGGTTTGTTCAAAGAATCGTCGAACCATCGACTCCTCCCGCACCGCGCGGGATGATGGTGAGGACGTCGAGGGAGCGCGAACACCCTCCCCGCCCGGTCTCCTCCCCCCATCGAGACCCCTTCGGCGTCCGGCGCAGTCCCGCCCCCCATTGAGGACTCGCACCGGGCGAGGGACGAGATGCATCCCCCCTGCATCCCGCCCCTCGCCCGACCCATGTCCGGGCCAGTTCAGCTCGTGCGGATCAGAGTCGGGCGAGGCCGAGCTCCGCCGGCGCGAGGCTTCGGAGCAGGGACACCCGCGTGAGCCGTCGGACCTCGTCGTCGGTGAGCGCCCAGGCAGCAGAACACCGCTCGAGCTCCTCGACCAGTCCGTGGCCGAGGAAGCCGGGGATGTCGGTACTGAGGGTGACCTCGACACCGGCCCGCAGCAGGACCGGGAGCGGGTGACCGGCGAGGTCGGGCACGATGCCGAGGGCGACGTTGGACGACGGCGCCATGTCGAGGCAGACACCGCGGTCGCGCAGCTCCTCGACGAGCCTCGGGTCCTGCTCGGCCCCGACCGCATGGCACAGCCGGAGGGGGTCGAGGGCGAGCGCGGCCCACACCCCAGCCGATCCGGTGCCCTCGCCGCAGTGGGGGACGACGGCCAGGCCGGCCGCGGCCGCGCGGCCCAGCGGCGCCGCGAACAGCTCCGGAGGGTAGGCGGCCTCGGCTCCCGCCAGACCGACCGCGACGACCCCACGACCGGCCCACCGCAGGGCGAGGTCGACGGTCGCCTCGGCCGCTGGCACCGGCAGACCCCGGTTGATCCCGAGGACGATGCCGGCACCACCGCCTGCACCGCCGCCGGCCCGTCGAGGAAGGCCTCGACGATCCCGTCGGCCGGACCCAGCCGGCCGGCATACGTCGACGGGGCGAGGTGCACCTCGCTCCACACGACGCCGTCGGCGGCCTGCCGCTCGACGAGCTCGTGCGCCAGCCGGCGCACGTCGTCGGTCGTGGCGACGAGGTCGCGGGCCCGTTCGTACGCGACGACGAAGCTCGCCTGGTCGGCGAAGGGACCACTCGGAGGCACCGGCAGGCCGGCCCGCTCGGCGAGCTCGCGCGTCGTATCGGCACCGATCGCCGACTCGAGGTGCAGGTGCAGCTCGGCCTTGGGCAGCGCGCGCAGCTCCTCGGGCGTCACACGTCGTGCCCGACGTAGACGCTCTTGGACCACGTGTAGAAGTCGACGGCCCGGGCGCCCTGCTCACGGAAGGTGTTCGACGACGAGTCACGGATGCCGCCGAAGGGCACGTTGAGGTCGAGGCCGGTCGTGGGCCGGTTCACCTTGACCACGCCCACCCGGGCACGCGCCGCGAAGTCGTGCGCGGTGCCCAGGTCGCGGGTGCAGACCCCGGCGCTGAGGCCGTAGCTCGAGTCGTTGACGCGGGCCAGGCCGACTTCGTAGTCGGCGACGTCGACGACGGCGACCACCGGCCCGAAGACCTCGTCACGCGCGAGCGGGCTGTCGTGCGCGACGTCGGAGAAGACGACCGGCTGCAGGAGGAGTCCGTCGGGCTCGGCGACCGACCCGCCGTCGTGCCCGGCAGCGACGGCGCCCTCGATGGCGGCGAGGTCCTTGTCGAGCTGGGCCTGCGAGACGACGGGCCCCATCGTGGTGGCGTCGTCGAGACCGTCGCCGGCCCGGGCTGCGGCGGCGTGCTCGCGGAGGCGGGCGACGAACGCGTCGCGGATGCCGGGGGTGACGTAGACCCTCGACGTCGCCGTGCACGCCTGCCCGGTCAGGCCGAACGCGCCCGCGGCGACCGTGGCGGCGGCGTGCTCGACGTCGGCGTCGTCGAGCACGAGGTAGGCGTTCTTGCCACCCATCTCGAGCTGGACGCGCGCGCGGCGCGCCGTCACGACGTCGTGCAGGTGGCGGCCGACCGCGGTCGACCCGGTGAAGGAGAGCGCGGCGACGTCGGCGTGGGCTGCGAGCGCCTCACCCGCGACACGGCCCTGGCCGTGGACGACGTTGAGCACACCGGCGGGAAGGCCGGCGTCGTGCAGGGCGGTGGCGAGGTGGTCGATCGACAGCGGGGTGAGCTCGGCCGGCTTGATGACGACCGCGTTGCCGGAGACGATCGCCGGCGCCATCTTCCACGCAGGGATGGCGATCGGGAAGTTCCAGGGCGTGATCAGCCCGACGACGCCGAGGGGCTCGGACCGGGTGTGCACGCTCGTGTGGGGCACGACGCTGGGTAGGGTCTCACCGGTGGATCGCCAGCCGGCGGCGCCGAAGAAGCGCAGCACGTCGATCGCACGACGCACCTCGCCCATCGCCTCGGCGCGCGTCTTGCCCTCCTCGCGGACGAGGTCCTCGGCGATCTGCGGCTGGCGCTGCCGGAGCAGGTCGGCGGCGTCGAGCAGGATGGCGCCCCGCGCCACGGGAGTGAGTCCGGCCCAGGCCGGCTGCGCCTTCTCGGCGGCCCCGACGGCGGCGTCGACGTCGGCGGCGCTCGAGGCGGGTGACACGGCAACGACCTGCTCGGGACGTGCGGGGTTGCGGCGCTCGACGGTCGGCGAGCCGGTACGGGCGCCGTCGACGAGGTTCTGGACGTGCGTGGTCATGGGAGGTCTCCTCGGGGATCGGAGTCGGGTCCGGAGTCGGGTCAGGAGTCGGGTCAGAGGTTGGCGAGCAGGCCGCCGTCGCAGCGCACGAGCGAGCCGGTGACGTACGAGGCGGGCGCACTGCAGAGGAAGGCGCCGACGGCCCCGAACTCTGCGGGGTCGCCGTAGCGTCCGACCGGGATCGCGGCCCGCGAGGCGGCCTCCACCTCGGCGACGGGCCTGCCCTGGCGGGCGGCCGCGGCCTCGTCGAGGGCGGCGACCCGGTCGGTCGCGACGCGGCCCGGCAGCAGGAGGTTGACGGTGACGCCGTCGGCGGCGACCTCGCCGGCGAGCGTCTTGAGGTAGGCCGCGAGCGCGGCGCGGCCGATGTTCGACGCGGTGAGGTTGGCCAGCGG
>JAEWFB010000199.1 GCA_023389095.1 Actinomycetes bacterium | reverse complement strand
GTCCGGGTCCTGCCCAAGCAGGCCGACGAGTTCACCTGTGGCCAGTGCTTCCTGGTCCACCACCGCAGCCAGCTCGCCAAGGAGAGCAACGGCATGATGATCTGCACGGACTGCGCCGCCTGAGCGGCTCGGTCGGTCGAGTCGGCTCAGTCGACGCGCAGGTGCCTGCAGCGCAGGAGCAAGTAGGGTCGGTCCACGTGACCGACCCTTGTGCTGTCCCGGACGCCCCGCCCGCGCTGGCGGTGCTCCGCCTCGATCCCGAGCTCCCGCTGCCGGCCTACGCGCACCCGGGTGACGCCGGGGCCGACCTGTGCTCGCGGGTGGAGCTCACGATCGCGCCGGGGGAGCGGGTGCTGGTGCCGACGGGGGTGGCCGTCGCGCTGCCGCCCGGCCACGCCGGCTTCGTGCACCCCCGGTCGGGCCTGGCCGCCCGGCACGGCATCTCGATCGTCAACGCCCCGGGCACCGTCGACGAGGGGTACCGCGGCGAGATCCTCGTCAACCTCGTCAACCTCGACCCGCGCGAGCCGTTCACCGTCCGTCGTGGCGACCGCATCGCCCAGCTCGTCGTGCAGCGGGTCGAGCGGCCGGTGATCCTCGAGGTCCACTCGCTCGACGACACGGTCCGGGGTGACACTGGACATGGGTCGACCGGCGGTTTCGGGCCGGCCGACCCCGGGCCGGCCCACCCGGGCGTCGGGACCGACGCCCCGCCGAGCCGGCGGGACGTCACCACGGCGCACGGGTGATCGGGTACGGTTCGCCGGGCGCCCACTCGGGACCGCTCGACCCAGCACGACCCCGCTGGACCCAGCACGACCCGCTCGACGCAGCAGGACTCATAAGGACGGAATGACGTGGGACTCTTCAGCCGCGGCAAGGCGCGCAGCAACGACGACGAGGCGTTCGTCGACGACGTGGACGACGCCGAGGGCGTCGGGACGTCCGAGGACGACGACCTTCCCGAGGAGGAGCTCGCGCCCGCCCTGACCGGGCCGCTCGACCGCGGGTCGGTCGAGGACGACACCGACTACCTCAACCTCGGTTCGATCTGGCTGCGGGGGCAGCAGGGCATGGAGCTGCGCCTCGAGGTCAACGAGCAGGAGCAGCAGATCGTCGGCGTCACGGCCGTCATCGGCGAGTCCGCCGTCCAGCTGCAGGCGTTCGCCGCCCCGCGCACCGAGGGCGTCTGGGTCGAGATCCGCAACGAGATCGCCAAGAGCATCACCGACTCCGGTGGCACCGCGCAGGTGCAGACCGGCGACTTCGGCGAGGAGCTGCTGACCCGGATGCCGCAGAACGGCCCCGACGGCCGCACCGTCTTCATGCCGGCCCGCTTCGTCGGGGTCGACGGCCCGCGCTGGTTCCTGCGCGCCGTCGTCTCGGGCCGAGCCGCCATCGAGCCCGCCGCCGCCGAGGCCGTCCACGAGGTCATCCGCACCGCGGTCGTCGACCGCGGTGACGAGGCCATGCCGCCGCGCGAGCTGCTGCCGCTGCGCCTGCCGGACGCCCAGCAGCCCGGCCAGGAGGGCGAGGATGGGGCCCCGGTCGCCGAGAACGTCGAGGACCTGCGTCCGTTCGACCGCGGACCCGAGATCACCGAGGTCCGCTGAGGTGTCCGTCCGCGGGGGCACGCTGCGCCGTCTCACCGACCTCGTGCGCCCGTCGCACGAGCTCGAGGCGGCCGAGCTGCGCCAGGAGTCGACCGACGTGGGCGTCATCCACATCGTCGACGCCCGGCTGCGCAGCCGGGCCACCGTCCGTGGCGAGATCCGCTCGGTCACGCTGCGCCCCCGTGACGAGACCCCGGCCCTCGACGCCGAGCTCTGGGACGGCACCGCATCGCTGCACCTCGTGTGGCTGGGCCGTCGGCGCATCGCCGGCATCGTGCCCGGCATCAAGGTCGAGGCCACCGGGCGCGTCACCCAGCAGCGCTCCGTGACGACGATGTTCAACCCCGCCTACGAGATCATCGGCCGACCGGGGAGCCACCATGCGTGAGCTGCCCGAGCAGGAGCAGACCCCCGAGGCAGCGGTCGGGCCCGCCGGGGGCGAGGCGGCGACCGACGAGGGCGTGCAGCGTGGCGAGGCCGACCTGCGCCGCTACGACACCGTCGAGGAGCTGCTCCGCGACAAGCTGTCCGATGCCATCGGCGGCTGGCGCGGGGCCGTCGAGTCCGCCGTGCCGACCCTCGCCTTCGCCCTCGTGTGGGCCCGCACGCAGGACCTGCGCACCGCGCTGCTCGTCGCTGCGGCGTGCGTCGCCGTGCCGCTGCTCGTGCGGCTCGTCCAGCGCCAGGACCCGCGGTTCGTCGTGTACGCGGCGATCGGCGTCGGCATCTCGGCGTTCTTCGCGCTGCGGTCCGGCAAGGCCGAGGACGCGTTCCTGCCCGGGATGCTCCAGAACGCCGGGCTGCTCGTGCTGCTGCTCGTGACCAACCTGACCCGCTGGCCGCTCTTCGGCTTCGTCGTCGGGGTCGCCGAACCGGAGGCCTTCGCCGAGAACCCGACGTGGTGGCGGCGGCACCGGGGCATCGTCACCGTCGCGATGCGCCTCGCCTGGGTGCTCATCGCCCTCAACGTCGTGCGCCTGTCGATCATGGTGCCGCTCTACCTCGCCGAGCAGGTCGCGGCGCTCGGCATCGCCAAGGTCGTGCTCGGCTGGCCCGCGTACGTGCTGGCCATCACCGCGATGGGGGCGATCCTGCTGCGCGGACGCACCCCGATCGACCCGAACCGCATCGCCTGACACACGCTGTCACGCGCTGTCACGCGCAGGCGCGGGTGGCCGCGTCGCCGGGACTGCCCGCGGCTCAGGCCTCCTCGTCGTCGCCGGTCCGCACGCGGGCCCCGGGCGCGACGAGCTGCTGCAGCTGGACCTCCTGCTCGGTCGTCGTGATGAAGAGCAGCTCGTCGCCGACCTCCATCGCGTCGTCCGGGGTGGGGGCGAGCGGACGCTCCTCGCGGATGATCGCGACGAGGACGGTCTCGCTCGGCCAGTCGACGTCGCCGACGCGTCGCCCGGCGAACGGGCTCGCCTCGGGAAGCGTGATCTCGACCATCGACGCGCGGCCCTGCTGGAACTCGAAGATCCGGACGAGGTCGCCGATGCTGACGGCCTCCTCGATGAGGGCCGTCATGAGCCGCGGTGTCGACACGGCGACGTCGACGCCCCAGGACTCGTCGAACATCCACTCGTTCTTCGGGTTGTTGACGCGGGCGACGGTGCGCGGCACGCCGAACTCGGTCTTGGCCAGCAGCGACAGCACGAGGTTGGCCTTGTCGTCGCCGGTGGCGGCGACGACGACGTCCGACTCCTCGAGCCGGGCCTCCTCGAGGGCGGCGAGCTCGCAGGCGTCGGCGAGCAGCCACGACGCCTCGGGCACCCGAGACGCCTGGACGTCGTCGGCGTCCTTGTCGATGAGCAGCACCTGGTGACCGTTGCCGAGCAGCTCACGGGCGATGGACCGGCCGACGCTTCCGGCTCCGGCGATGACGACGCGCATGGGTTCTCCTGTGCCGCTCAGCCGGCTGCCGGGGCCTGGTCGCAGACGCGCTCGACGCGGGCGAGGTCGTCGCGGGGGACGGTGAGGTGCACGAGGTCGCCCTGCTGGACGACCATGTCGGGACGGGGGAGCGTGCCCTCGCCGAGGCGGGTCACGTACGCGACGCGCGCACCGGTCTGCTCCTCGACGTCGACGAAGCGCCGCCCGATCCAGCTCTCGGCCAGGGGGACCTCGGCGATGACGATCTTGCCGCTCGGGTCGGTGAGCTCGGGCACGGCACCCTGCGGGAGCAGCCGCTGGATCATCTGGTCGGCCGTCCAGCGCACCGTCGCGACGGTCGGGATGCCGAGCCGCTGGTAGACGGCGGCGCGCTGCGGGTCGTAGATGCGGGCTGCGACGTGCTCGACGCCGAAGGTCTCGCGGGCCACGCGCGCGGCGAGGATGTTCGAGTTGTCGCCGCTGCTCACGGCCGCGAACGCGTACGCGTCGCGGATGCCGGCGGCGATGAGCGTGTCGCGGTCGAAGCCCACGCCGGTCACGGTCTGTCCCTCGAAGGACGTGCCGAGACGGCGGAAGGCCGAGGCGTCGACGTCGATGATCGCGACGTCGTGGCCGCCCCGGCCGAGGGTGCGGGCCAGGGTCGACCCGACACGGCCGCAGCCCATGATGACGAAGTGCACGGACGCGACGCTACACCGTGGGCTCCCCTCGCACCGTGCAGGTCCGAGCGGGTCCGCGGGCCGGTCGGGTCGGTCGTTTCGGTGGGTGGACGGGGCGGCATCCGCGTGCCGCGGCGCGGGCGCTCCGACGGCATACTCTGTCGTCGTGCCCGGAACCGGATCGCTGTTCAAGCGCCTCGTCGTCGGTCGCGCCATGCGCAGCGACAAGCTCGGCGAGACCCTGCTGCCCAAGCGGCTCGCCCTGCCGATCTTCGCGAGCGATGCGCTGTCCTCGGTCGCGTACGCGCCCGACGAGATCCTGCTCATGCTCGGGCTGGCCGGCGGTGCCTTCGTCACCACGCACAGCTGGCAGGTGACCATCGGCGTCGTCCTCGTCATGGTCGTGGTCGTCGCGTCGTACCGGCAGAACGTCCACGCCTACCCCTCGGGCGGCGGCGACTACGAGGTGGCCACGGTCAACCTCGGCCCCAAGGCGGGGCTGACGGTGGCCAGCGCGCTCCTCGTCGACTACGTCCTCACCGTCGCGGTGTCGATCTCCTCGGGTGTGCAGAACGCCGCCACCGTCCTCGGGTTCGTCCGGGGGCACGAGGTCGTCATCGCCGTCGGGCTCATCGTGTTCCTCACGGCGATGAACCTGCGGGGGGTGCGCGAGTCCGGCAAGGCCTTCGCGATCCCGGTGTACGCGTTCATGCTCGCGATCCTCGGCATGGGCCTCTACGGCGTCCTCCAGAAGGTCACCGGCACGCTGCAGCCGGCGGAGAGCGCCGGCCTGACGTTGGTGCCGGAGGGCGGCGAGGAGCTCACCGGTCTCGCCGCCGCGTTCCTGCTGCTGCGCGCCTTCTCCTCGGGCTGTGCGGCGCTCACCGGCGTCGAGGCCATCAGCAACGGCGTGCCCGCCTTCCGCAAGCCCAAGAGCCGCAACGCCGCCTCGACGCTCCTGCTCATGGGGACCCTGTCCGTCACCATGCTCGGCTCGATCATCGCCCTGAGCATGTGGACGGGCGTCAAGATGGCCGATGACCCGGGCAAGCAGCTGCTGCGCAACGGCACCCCGGTCGGCGACTCCTACGTGCAGCACACGACCATCGGCCAGCTCGCGAACTCGGTGTTCGCGAACTTCCCGCTCGGTGTCGTGTTCGTGTCCATCGTCACCGGCCTGATCCTCGTGCTGGCGGCCAACACCGCCTTCAACGGCTTCCCGGTGCTCGCCTCGATCCTGGCCCGCGACGGGTACCTGCCGCGCCAGATGCACACCCGCGGCGACCGGCTGGCGTTCTCCAACGGCATCGTCCTGCTGTCGGCCGCGGCGATCGTCCTCGTCATCATCTTCGACGCCGAGGTCACGGCCCTGATCCAGCTCTACATCGTCGGCGTCTTCGTGTCGTTCACGACGAGCCAGATCGGGATGGTGCGGCACTGGACGCGGCACCTGCGCCTCGAGCGCGCGGCCAAGGAGCGGGCCCGGATGCAGCGCTCGCGCGTCATCAACGCCATCGGCGCCGCGATGTCGGCCACGGTGCTCGTCGTCGTGCTCATCACGAAGTTCCAGGCGGGTGCGCGCTACGCGATCATGGCGATGGCCGTCCTGTTCCTGCTCATGCTCGGCATCCGGCGGCACTACTCGCGGGTGCGCGACGAGCTCCAGATCGACTGGACCATCGAGCGGCCCATGCTGCCGAGCCACGTGCACGCCATCGTCTGCATCTCCAAGGTGCACAAGCCGACGATGCGGGCCCTCGCCTACGCCCGCGCCAGCCGACCGACCTACCTCGAGGCCATCACGGTCGACGTCGACCACGACGAGACGCAGGCGCTGCTCGCCGAGTGGGACCAGCACGACATCCCCGTCCCGCTCAAGGTCCTCTCCTCGCCCTACCGGCAGATCACGCGTCCGATCCTCGACTACGTCCGCTCGATCCGCAGCGGCAACCCGCGCGACATCGTCACCGTCTACCTGCCCGAGTACGTGCTCGGCAAGTGGTGGGAGCAGCTGCTGCACAACCAGAGCGCGCTGCGTCTCAAGGGCCGGCTGCTCTTCACGCCCGGGGTCATGGTCGTCAGCGTGCCGTGGCAGCTGCAGTCCTCCCAGGGCGCCGAGCGCGACTGGATCGACGAGCCGCCGGTCGGCGGGTCGGTCCGGGGCGGGGCGCTGTGAGCGGTCGCCGGCCTCGCGAGCGCGCGGCCCGTGGCGAGAGCCTCGTCGGCTCCAGGTGGACGGTCGAGGTCGGCGGCGTCGCCCACGGCGGGCACTGCGTGGCCCGGCACGAGGGACGCGTCGTCTTCGTCCGCCACGCCCTGCCGGGGGAGCGCGTCGTCGCGCTCGTCACGGAGGGAAACGACTGCGACAGCTTCGTGCGCGCCGACGCGGTCGAGGTGCTCGAGGCGTCGCCGGACCGGGTGGCGGCCCCGTGCCGCTTCGCGGGGCCCGGGCTCTGTGGCGGGTGCGACTTCCAGCACGTCGACGTCGAGGCGCAGCGCCGGCTCAAG
>JAEWFB010000144.1 GCA_023389095.1 Actinomycetes bacterium | reverse complement strand
GGGCCACCCAGGCGGCCACGAGACGCGTCGCGCCCTCGGGACGGCGCCCGGTGGCGAGCTCGGCGCGCACGACGGGCACGGCGCGGATCGGGATCTTCTGCGACCCGTCCGCCGCGATCTGGGCGAGCAGGTGGCGGATGTTCGCGTTGCGGTAGCGGTCGAGCAGGGCCGCGCGGTACTCGGCGATGTCGGCGGGTGGCAGGCTCAGGTGCGCCGACGCCGTGTCCCACCACTGCTCGACCCACGATCGGACCACCGGGTCGGCGACGGCCTCGGCCACCGTCTCGTGACCGAGGACCGACCCGGCGTAGGCCATGAGCGAGTGGGATCCGTTGAGCAGCCACAGCTTCCGCTGCTTGAACGGGCGGACGTCCTCGACGAACCGGGCGCCGGCCTGTTCCCAGCGCGGGCGCCCGGCCGGGAAGGCGCCGGCCAGCACCCACTCGGAGAACGGCTCGGTGGGCACGACCGCGGCGTCGTCGAAGCCGGTCGCTGCGAGCACCTCCTCGCGGTCGGCCTCGGTCGTGCGGGGCGTGATCCGGTCGACCATCGTCGTCACGAACGAGACGTTCCCCGCGATCCAGGCTGGCAGCGTCGCGTCGACGCGGGTGGCGAGCTCGCCGACGACGCGGGCCACCATGGCGCC
Organism: Actinomycetes bacterium; assembly: GCA_023389095.1. Taxonomy (GTDB): domain Bacteria; phylum Actinomycetota; class Actinomycetes; order Actinomycetales; family Dermatophilaceae; genus Monashia. The sequence continues at coordinate 6,481 of JAEWFB010000144.1, read as the reverse complement.
GTTGTCGGGAACGTTGTCGTTGGGCACGATCGCCAGCGCACCGCCACCGGACGCGCGTCGCGCCAGCAACCCTGCGACGAGGCGGCCGGGGGTCGTCACGACGACCCCGCTGGTCGGATCCTGCTGCAGCGCAGCGATGTCCGCGGAAACTTCGTCGGAGTCGACGTCGAGGCCACCGTCCGCTGTGCGCCGGTAACCAGCCTCGGTGACGGTGGTCGTCACGACGGCGACCGCCGGGTCGGCGAGGTAGCGACGGAGCGCCTCGAGGTCGTCTCCCCGGTGGACCGCGCTCAGGCTCGAGACGACCTCGGGAGACGCGCCCCTCTCCCCGCGCACGAGCAGCGTGTACAGCCCGTCCTGGGCTGCCAGGGTGTCCGCGACGGCGGCCGAGCGGCCGGTGAACGCGGCGATCCCCCAGTCCGCCGCGTCCGGAGCGTGCTCGGTGTACCAGGCGGCGTGCGCCCGGAAGAAGTTGCCGACCCCGAGGTGGACCATCCGGACCGGGGCCGGCGGCCGGCCGGCGACGTCACGGCTCAGGTGGCGGGCCGAACCCGACCCGGCCTCGTGGCCGCTGGGGTTGGTCTGGATGCTCACAGCTTGAACGCCTTTCGCGGGATCGTGGTGACGAGGTCGACCGCGGTCTCGAGGGCCTCGTCCTCGTCGAGCCGGTGCTCCGCGACGAGCTGTGCGAGGTACGCGCTGTCGAGCCGGCGCGACATGTCGTGGCGGGCCGGGATGGACAGGAAGGCCCTGGTGTCGTCGATGAAGCCGGACGTCCGGTAGAAGCCCGCGGTCTCGGTGACCGCGCCCCGGAAGCGGCGCACCGCCTCGGGGGCGTCGAGGAACCACCACGGCGCGCCCGCGTAGACGCTCGGGTAGAAGCCGGCGAGCGGGGCGATCTCGCGCGAGAAGACGGTCTCGTCGAGCGTGAACAGGACGAGCTGGAAGCCTTCCGCCGTGCCGAACCGGTCGAGGAGGGGCTGCAGCCCCCTCGTGAACTCCACCGTGGTCGGGATGTCGTGGCCGGTGTCGGCGCCGAACGCCTCACTGGTGGGCGTGTGGTGGTTGCGGTGCACACCGGGGTGCAGGGTCATGACGAGGCCGTCCTCGGTGGCCATCCGTGCCATCTCGACGAGCATGTGGCGCCGGAACGCCGTCGCGTCCGTGGGGGACACGGTGCCGCGTACCGCCGCGTCGTAGATCCGCGACGCGTCGGCGTCGTCGAGCACGAGCGTCACGACATCGGCGTGCGAGTGGTCCGACGACACGGCGCCGTTCTCCTTGAAGAAGCGGCGGCGCTGCTCCAGCGCGGCGAGGTAGCCGCGGTACGTGCCGGTGTCGACGCCGCTGACGCGGGCCAGGTCGGTCATGAGGACGGGGAACCCGGGTGCACCCACCTCGAGGTAGCGGTCCGGCCGGAACGTGGGCACGACGCGCGGCGTGAAGGATGCGTCGTCGCGGAGCGCTCGGTGGTGGTGCAGGTCGTGGGCCGGGTCGTCGGTCGTCGCGAGCACCTCGATGCCGAACCGGTCCATGAGGGACCGGGGCCGGAAGTCGGGCCGTGCGATCGTCTCGGCGATGCGGTCGTAGGTGGCGTCGGCGGTCCCCGGCGCGAGCCGTTCGGTGATGCCGAAGACGTCGGCCAGGACGCTGTCCATCCAGAACCGGCTCGGCGTGCCCCGGAACGCCTTCCAGTGCGCGGCCAGGTGGTGGAAGGCCCGGCGCGAGCCGTCCGCGTCGAGGGGCCGGCCGCCGACGCCGAGCTCCTCGAGGGGCACCCCCTGGGCGTGCAGCAACCGGAAAACGTAGTGGTCCGGGGAGATGAGCAGCGCCGTCGGGTCCGTGAAAGGCGTGTTCTCGGCCAGCCACTCCGGCGGGACGTGCCCGTGCGGCGAGATGATCGGCAGGCCGGCGACGGCCGCGTAGAGGCGTCGGGCGATCTCGCGGGTGCCGGGATCGACCGGGAGCAGCCGGTCGGGGCCGAGGGCGAGCGGTCGGGCCGCGGCGAGCGTCGTCATGCCACCCATGGTCGGCCCGGCCGGGACGGGAGGGCCACGGGTTGCCACCTGTTGCCCGGGCGCCTTGCCACGCCGTCCGCGTCAGGGTGAGAGTGGGCGCATGACGACGACCGCACCGACCTCCCCCGCCACGCCCGGACCCGGTTCGGCTCCCGGCGAGGAGGCGCCCGAGGTCGCGGCGCGGCGGGCGAGCCGGCTCGGTGGGCCGGAGTCGCGACTCGGCCCAGACGAGGTGCGCCGGTTCGTCCGGGAACAGCTCGACGCGACCGACCTCGACGGCAGGAGCGTGTGCATCGTCGTGCCGGACGGCACGCGGACGTGCCCCCTGCCGCTGCTCGTCGGCGCCGTGCACGAGGCGCTGCACGGGCGGGTCACGAGGATGACCACCCTCATCGCGCTCGGCACCCATCAGCCCATGTCCGAGGAGGCCCTCGCCTCCCACCTGGGCTACGGGGCGGGGCGGCTCGAGGAGACGTATCCGGGCATGACGGTCGTCAACCACGAGTGGTGGGACCCCGACACGTTCGCCGACCTCGGCACCATCCCGGCCGCGCGGCTCGCGGAGCTGTCCGAGGGGCGCCTGTCGATGGACGTCCGGGTGCTGCTCAACCGCGCCGTCGTCGAGCACGACGTCGCCCTGGTCGTCGGCCCGGTGCTGCCGCACGAGGTCGTCGGCATCTCCGGCGGCAACAAGTACTTCTTCCCCGGCGTCGCCGGCCAGGACATCATCGACGTCTCCCACTGGATCGGGGCCCTCATCACGTCGGCCGAGATCATCGGCACGACCGCGGTCACCCCGGTGCGGGCCCTCATCAACGAGGGCGCCTCGCTCGTCCCGGCCGAGAAGCTCGCCTTCTGCGTCGTGGGCGAGAAGGGCTCGCACGGTGGCGAGCAGGCGCTGCACTCGATCTCGTTCGGCGACACCATCTCCTCGTGGGCCAGCGCCGCCGAGGTGTGCGCGCAGACCCACGTCACCTACCTCGACGAGCCGGTCCGACGCGTCGTCTCGGTGATCCCGGAGATGTACGACGACATCTGGACCGGGGCCAAGGGGTTCTACAAGCTCGAGCCCGCAGTGGCCGACGGTGGCGAGGTGATCCTCTACGCCCCCCACATCACCGAGATCTCGACGAGCCACCCCGAGATCAACGAGATCGGCTACCACTGCCGCGACTACTTCGTGAAGCAGTGGGACCGCTTCAAGCACATCCACTGGGGCACCCTCGCCCACTCGACCCACCTGCGTGGGGCGGGCACCTACGACGCGGAGACCGGCGAGGAGCACCTGCGGGTGCAGGTGACGCTCGCCACGCGGATCCCCGAGGACGTCTGTCGCGCAGCGAATCTCGGCTACCTCGACCCCGACTCCCTTGACGTGGCCGCCGAGGCGGAGGGTGGGACGTTCGTCGTGCCCGACGCCGGTGAGGTCCTCTTCCGGCTGCGCTGAGCCGTCGACCGGCGCACGACGAGGCGCATCGGCATGACGATCGGCTCGCGGCTCGGCACGGCCCCGCCGACCATTGCGACGAGGTTGCGCACCGCCGTGGCACCCATGGCGTGCAGGGGCGCGGCGACGGTCGTGAGCTCCGGCTCGGTGATCTCGGCGAGCAGGGTGTTGTCGAACCCGACGACGCTGACGTCGCCCGGGACGCCGACGCCGAGGCGCAGCAGGCCCTTGAGGACGCCGATCGCGACGACGTCGTTGTAGGCGACGACGGCCGTCGCCCGTTGGCTCGCGATCTCGCGGGCCCTGCCGAAGCCGGCCTGCACCGTGGGGGTGTTGCACGGCCCGACGCGCTTGACCTTGAGGTCGAGCTCGTAGGCCGCCTCGCGCAGCGCCTGCCAGCGCACGCCGTCGGTCCAGCTCGACTCCGGCCCGGCGACGTAGGTCACCGTGTCGTGGCCGAGCTCGGCCAGGTGCTCGACGGCGCGACGCATCCCCCGCGCGTTGTCGACGAGGAGGCTGGGCACCTCGGGCAGGCGGCGGTTCAGCACGACCACCGGCCGCTGCTTGGCCATCATCCGGATCGCCTGGTCGGACATCCGCGAGCTCGCGAGCAGCACGCCCTCCACCGTGCGCAGCTCCCGCCCCGTCCACTCGCGCTCGAGCTGCGCGTCCTCCTGCGTGTGCGAGAGCGGGACCGTGTAGCCGAGCTCGCCGGCCGCCTCGTGGGCCCCCCGGATGATGTCGGCGTAGAACGGGTTGGTGATGTCGGTGACGACGAGCGCGAGCGTGCGCGTCCGGCTCGTCACGAGGCCGGGCAGGGAGCCGGACCGGTAGCCGAGCTCGCGCGCCGCCTCGAAGATCCGCGCCGCCGTCTCGGCGTTGACCCGACCGGGCCGGGCGAAGGCCCGCGACACCGTCGACGCGGCGACGCCGGCCGCCTCGGCGACGTCGTAGATCGTCGGCCGACGCTCCATGCCCGCCACCCTAGTGACCCCCTCAATCGAGAGAACACTCCGTCACCCCTCACACCACCGGCCCTCCCCCCACCCCTCAATCGAGAGAACACCACGTCACACCCCCTCCCGATCGAGAGAACACTCCGTCGTGGACTGCAGCTGGCGCACTCCTGTGGATGACGCGCTCCGAGGATGTCGCGCGGTCGTCAGCATCGATCCCATGCCCGCATCGCTCCCGGAGGCCCTCAGGGACCGCCCCTTCACGCCAGAGATGGCCGCGGCCTGGGGACTCACGAAGCCCCAGGTGTACGCCATGAACCTCAGCTCTCCCGTCCGGGGTGTGTGGTCGGCGGCTGCCTGCGACTCACTCGTCGAGACGTGTTCGGCCGTCGGCCTGGTGGTCGGACGGCACGCGTTCTCGCACCTGACCGCCGCGCGGATCCACGGGCTCCCGCTGCCGATGTCACTCGATGAGGACGTGGCCATTCACGTCATCCGTGACGTCGAGGACGGACCCGTTCGGCGGCCCGGATTCGTGGGCCATCGTGGCCTGGTGAGCCGCACGGTCGTCCGCGTGGCCGGCCAGCCCGTCACGAGCCTGGCCGACACGTGGGTCGACATGGGCGAGCTCATCCGCCCGGGAACTCCGCTGGGTCACGATGACCTGGTGGTCATGGGCGATGCTGTCGCCAACACGCTGGGTTCGGTCGAGCCATTGCGCGCGGCGCTGGCCGCACGCGTGGCCCCGCGGGGCAAGCTCACGCTCCTGGAAGCACTCGACTGGATCCGTGTCGGCTCGGAGTCACCGGGCGAGACCCGCACCCGCCTTGTCCTGGTTCGCGCCCGCCTGCCCGAACCCGAGCTCAACCAGCCGGTGTACGCCGCCGGCAGGCGATGGCTCGGCCGACCGGACATGCGCTGGCGCAAGCAGCGGGTGCTGCTCGAGTACCAGGGCCGGGAGTTCCACGAGAGTCCTGAGCAGCGAGAGCACGACGCGGCGCGTTTCCGACGATTTTCACGCGACGGTTGGTCGGTGATCGACGTCTGGGACGACGACGTCAACAGCGACACGGCCCGCTGTGCACTGGCGCTGCGGGCGGCGAACGAGCTCAGTCACCCGAGGGCGGCTCTGAACCTCTCGGACATCCATCCGCGGTTCTTCAGCACGCGGATGCTCGAGCTCGCCGAGATCCGCGCACGTCGACTGCGCGCTCGCTCGAGGGCCGCGTGACACAGCCGTCACGGAGCGTCCTTTCGATCGGGGTGAAGTGTGACGAAGTGTTCTTTCGATGCGGCGGGAGGGCGGCATCACCACTCGTGAAAGGTCACGCAGCGTCCCTTCGATTGGGGTGGGGCGTGACGGGGTGTTCTTTCGATTGGGGTGAGGGGGCGGGGGTGGGTGTGGCAACTGGTGGCAATCACTCGCTCCGGTGCCGGGGCGGTGACTCAATGGGAGGAGCCCCAGCCCTCCCACGAAAGGCCGCTCCATGCTCCGCCCCCAGGACACCTCCACCCGCGAGACGAAGCGGCTCGACGGCATCTGGTCCTTCCAGCTCGACGGCGCCTCGGCGGGGCGCGACGGGGGCTGGTTCCGGGGCCCGCTCCCGACACCTCGGGACATGGCGGTCCCGGCCAGCTTCAACGACCTGACCGCCGACAGCGCCGTGCGCGACCACATCGGCGACATCTGGTACCAGCGGACCGTGCGCGTGCCCCGCGGCTGGGCCGGTCAGCGCATCGTGCTGCACTTCGAGTCGGCCACGCACCGGGCCACGGTCTGGGTCGGTGACCACGAGGTCGTCAGCCACGAGGGCGGCTACACCCCGTTCGAGGCCGACATCACGCAGCACGTCACCCCGGGCGAGCCCGTGCGGGTCACCGCCCTGGTCAACAACACGCTGAGCTTCCAGTCGATCCCGCCGGGCGTCATCGAGGACGGGCTGGCCGGTCAGAAGCAGGTCTACTGGCACGACTTCTTCAACTTCGCCGGCATCCACCGCTCGGTCTGGCTCAGCGCGACGCCGCAGGCCCGGGTCGAGGACATCACCGTGGTCACCGGC
>JAEWFB010000136.1 GCA_023389095.1 Actinomycetes bacterium | reverse complement strand
GCGGCGGGCGGCCGCTCCGCGTCGAGCCAGGGCAGGTGGGTCGGCGTCGACGACGAGCGCACCGATGACGCGTCGTGACCCGGGGTCGCGGAGCACGAGGCGGTCCCCGGCGGTGAGCGCCAGGGGTGCCGGCAGCGCGAGCCGCAGCGCGCCCGCGCCGAGCGGACGCGTCCGGACCTCGGCGGCGAGCGAGCCGACGTGGAGCATGAGATGCGCTGGTACGCGGTCGAACCCGTCCGCATCGGCCCTGACGTCGACCCGCACGTCGACGGAGACCGTGGTGCGCCACGCGTCGGGCGTCACGAGCGCGTCGCCCCGGCCCACCTCGTCGGCAGCGACACCGCGGACGTTGACGGCGACCCGGCTCACCGGGCCGACGGCGTCGGCCGGACGCTCCTGGCTCTGGAGGCCGCGGACGGTGACGCGGGCGTGCGTGCCGTCGGTGCGCTGCACGAGCAGCTCGTCACCGACGCGGAGGGTGCCGGCGCCGAGCGTGCCGGTGACGACGGTGCCTGCACCCTTGACGCTGAAGGACCGGTCCACCCAGAGGCGGACCCGGGCGTCGGCGTCCGGCACCGGCAACGCCGCGACGAGGCGGTCGAGCGCCGCCCTGACGTCGTCGAGGCCCTCGCCGGTGCGCGCGGACACCGTGACCGCCTCGGCCCCGGCCAGCGACGTGCACGCCACCCGCGCCAGGGCGTCGGCGCGGGCCGGTGCTGGGTCGGCGAGGTCGGCCCGGGTCACGACGACGAGACCGTGACGCAGGCCGAGCGCGTCGACGGCAGCGAGGTGCTCGGCCGACTGGCGCCGCCACCCCTCGTCGGCGGCGACGACGAGGACGACCGCCGGCGCGGGTCCGAGCCCGGCGAGCATGTTGCCGACGAAGTGCTCGTGCCCCGGCACGTCGACGAAGGCGACCGAGGCGCCGGAGGGCAGCGTCGTCCACGCGTAGCCGAGGTCGATGGTGAGGCCGCGACGCCGCTCCTCCTCCCACCGGTCCGGCTCGATGCCGGTGAGGGCGCGCACGAGGCTCGACTTGCCGTGGTCGACATGACCAGCGGTGGCGACGACGTGCACGCCCTCACCGTACCCAGCGCGGCTGGGCGATGTCCGGGGCGTCAGTGCCGAGGCACGTGGTCCTCCCGACGCGTCGACGCGTCGGAGGTCGCCACGGCGTCGCGGCTCGGCGGCTTCGTGACGAGCGGCAGGACCAGCGCCACGACGGTGATGATGCCGATGACGGTGAAGCCCAGCGTGTAGGCCTTGTCGCTGCCGATGAGCGAGGCGATGAGCAGCGGCCCGACGACGCCGCCGATGCTCCAGCCGATGAGCATCAGCCCGTAGATCGCACCGACGTTCCGCACGCCGAAGAACGTTCCTGCCGTCGAGGGCATCGTGCCGAACGCGCCGCCGTAGCAGAGGTAGATGAGGGCGGCGAGGACCGCGAAGAGCGCCTTGTTCGAGGCGTGCGGGATGAGCAGCAGGCACACGGCCTGGAGGCCGAGGATTCCCATGAAGGCGGGCATCTTGCCGACGAGGTCGGACAGCCAGCCCCAGAAGATGCGGCCCGCGCCGTTGAAGAGGCCGAGCACGCCGACGAGGGCTGCGGCCGCCGCGGCCGAGTAGCCCGCGACGTCGCTCGCGGTGCCCGCCGCGACGGCGATGAGCGAGATGCCGGCCGTGACGCTCATCGTCAGGATGCCGGTGAGCAGGTACCACTGCGTGGTGTGCAGGGCCTCGCTCTGGGTGAAGTCACGTGACACCTCCTCGCCGCTCGTGGCGTCCGGCGCGTCCTTCGCGCCGGCACCGGTGACGTCGGGAAGGACGGCGGGGTTGCGGAAGACCGAGGTGCAGACGAGCAGGACGACGAGGTAGCCGATGCCGAGCCAGAGGAACGCCTTGGTCGGCACGCTCGGCGTCTGGTCGATGAGCGCCTGGCCGACCGGTGCGGTGACCACGGCGCCGAACCCGAAGCCGGCCACGGCGAGACCGGTGATGAGACCCGGCTTGTCGGGAAACCACTTCTGCAGCATGGCGATCGGCACGATGTAGACCATGCCGAGGCCGAAGCCGCCGATGACGCCGTAGCCGACGACGAGCAGCCAGAAGGCGCCGGGCGACTGGGCGAACGAGGCGAGGATGACGCCCACGGCGTAGATGATGCCGCCGGTCATCGCCACGGTACGCGGGCCCCGGGCGTCCTGGAGGCGCCCGCCCACATAGCTGCCGATGAAGATCATCCCGATGACGACGCTGAACGGTACGGCGGCCTTGGACTTCGACCAGCCGAACGCGGCGTCGCTCTGCATCGCCTTGGCGAAGACGCTCCACGCGTAGACGGATCCGATGGCCAGCTGCACGAGGACGGCGCACACGAGGATGACCCAGCGGTTCGCGCCGCTCGTCCTCGGTTCCGGGTCCCTGACGGTCCTGCTCACGGCATTCCCCTTCCGGTCCTCCGGCGGCGCCCCTTTGCGCCGCCGGCGCGGCGACTAGCGCGCCGTCGTGATGGAGTCGTCCACCACCCCGGCGGCTCGCCGGCGCTCGAGACGCTCGCGCTGGTGCTCGACCGTGTACTTCGGGTCGATCGCCGAGGCCATACCCGCTTCGAACACCCCGAACCTCGTGCAGGCCGAACCGGCCATGAGGGCAAGGCCGCTCAACGCCGCGCCGACGCGCGTGCGTCCGACGGTCACCGCCCCGACGGCGCCGGCGACGGTGAGCACCTTGCTGGCCCTGAGCAGCCGCGCGGCCTTGCCGGTGCGCAGCGGCTCGGACAGGGTCGGGCCGAGCTTCTCCTGCATCCGCTCGAAGGCGAGGGTCTCGACGAGGGCGCTGACGGCGGCGAGGCGTCGGGCCGGGCCGTTCTGCCGGGCCGGCACCGCGACCAGTGCCAGCCCCGCCGCGGCGAGGTTGGCCGAGCTGACGAACACGAAGGGCAGCTCGCGGTAGGACTCGTGCCAGGTCGGCGTCGCGGTGTCGGCGAGGAGCACGGCGGTGTACGCGGCGAGCGGCGGGGCGAAGAGCGCCGAGCCGACCGTGGCCGGCCCGTCGGCCACCTCGAGGAGGCGCGAGACGCGAGCCAGCGCGGTGCCGGGCCTGCTTGCGCCGGAACGAGTTCCGATGAGCGCCTGCCCGACTTCGGAGGCGAGTGCCAGGCCGGAGAAGCCGCCGAACGCGGTGAGGATCCACGACCCGACCGACATCGGCGAGGTCAGCTTGACGGTGCGCATCATGTTGAGGGCGCGGCTCGGTTTGCCGAGGTCCTTGGCGAGCGCCGCACCACCGAGCGCGGCCGCCCCGACGGCACCGACGCGTCCGGCCCGGCGCAGCGCCGGGTAGCCGAGTGCCGCGCCTCCTGCGGCGAGGAGCGCCGACCCGGCGGCGACGCCGCCGAGGAACAGGTAGGCGGGGATCTCCTTCTCCCACGGCGCGGGCTTGACGATGTGGCGGCCGTAGTAGCTGTCGAAACGCACGTCGGGCACCATGAGCGACTCGTCGCGCCGCCGGCGGCCGCCGTTCTGGCCCGCCGCGCGGGCTCCGTCGCGCCGGCGCTCCTTCTCGGGCGGGCGGTCGGCGTCGAAGGGGTTGGTCGTCATCGCTTCCTCCCGACGAACGCCGCGGCGGCCATGCCGAGCATCGCCAGGCCCGCGAGCCCGGCCTTGCGGAACATGTCGGGCAGGTCGGCCGTCGTGACCCGCGGGTCCGGGGGCAGGCCGTAGACCTCCGGCTCGTCGAGGAGCAGGAACACCGAACCGGTGCCGCCGACGCCGTCGTTCTCGTCGGTGCCGTACAGCCGGGCCTCGGTGTGGCCGAGGGCGTGCAGCTCGGCGACGCGCGCCCGTGCGGTGGCGCGCATGTCGTCGAGGTCGCCGAACTTGATCGACGTGGTGGGGCAGGCCTTGGCGCACGCGGGCGTCTCGCCGTCGCCGAGCCGGTCGTAGCAGAGCGTGCACTTCTGGGCGATGCCGACGTTCTTGACCTCGCCGTTGCTCGACGCGTACGACGGCGGGTTGGCGTGCCGGCCGCCCGTGCCCTCGGTGCCGGCGCCCTTGATCGTGATGCCGTGCGACTGGTGGCCGCCCTCGTGGCCCTCGTCGCCGCGACGGCGCTCGATGACCCCGAACGGGCAGGCCGCGACGCAGTAGCCGCAGCCGTTGCAGATGTCGTCCTGCACGACGACGGTGCCGAACTCGGTGCGGAACAGCGACCCGGTGGGGCACACGTCGAGGCAGGCCGCGTGCGTGCAGTGCTTGCAGACGTCCGACGCCATGAGCCAGCGCACGTCGGGCAGCTCGGGCTCGGCCACGGCGGTGGCCACCGGCGCGGGGGCCGGCTCCTCGGCGGAGCGCACCGTCGGCATCCCGAGCTGCACGAGCCGGCGCCCCGACTCGCGGGCCTGCTCGATGCGCTCGCTGCTCTGCTCGACGAACGCGACGTGACGCCACGTGCTCGCACCGAGCGCGCCGGTGTTGTCGTAGGACTGGTTGAGGAGGTCCAGGCCGTCCTCGGGGATGCCGTTCCACTCCTTGCACGCCACCTCGCAGGCCTTGCAGCCGATGCAGATCGAGGTGTCGGTGAAGAACCCCTTGCGCGGCTCGTGCCGGTCCCACGCGGCGTCGGCCGCAGGGTCGGTCGGTCCGGACAGCTGGTTGCGCCAGAAGCCCACCGCTCAGCCCTCCTTCTGGTCGGGGACGGACTCGGGGTGGCCGGTGCGCAGCTCGTTGCTCGTCATGACCGTCGAGCCCGCCCGCGACTGGTACTCGGCGACGAACCGCAGCAGCGCCTCCCCGGTCGGGCGCCGGCCGGGCACGATGTCGCACGAGCCGGCCTTGCTCTCCTGGATCTGGACGTTCGGGTCGAGCGCGACGCCGAGCAGGTCGTTGGCTGCGTCGCCGCTGACGACGGCGGACCGGCCGACGCCCCAGTGGTAGGGCAGTCCGATCTGGTGCACCGTGCGCCCCCGGATGACGAGGGGCGTCATCCGCTCGGTGACCATGACGCGGGCCTCGACGGCGGCGCGGGCCGACACGATGGTGGCCCAGCCGCCGTTGTCGAGGCCGCGCTCGGCGGCGAGCTCGGGCGAGACCTCGCAGAAGAACTCCGGCTGCAGCTCGGACAGGTACGGCAGCCACCGGCTCATGCCGCCCGCCGTGTGGTGCTCGGTGAGGCGGTAGGTCGTGAACACGAACGGGTACACGTCGGCGCCCGGGTCGTTCCCCGACGGGCTCCAGAGGTTGTCCTTGCGCGGGAACACCTTGCGGGCCGGGTTGGACTGCTGGGTGTAGAGCGGGTTCTGGACCGGCGACTCCTGCGGCTCGTAGTGCGTCGGCAGCGGCCCGTCGAGCATGCCCTTCGGCGTGAAGAGCCAACCCTTGCCGTCGGCCTGCATGACGAACGGGTCGTCGCCGGCCAGGCCGTCGGGACCGCCGGTGCCGGGCTCGGGCCGGAACGTCGGCGCCTTCGTCGGCGGGAAGTCGGGCACGTCGTGCCCCGTCCACCTCCCGGCGTCGGCGTCCCACCACACGTACTTCTTGCGCTCGCTCCACGGCTTGCCGTCGGGGTCGGCCGAGGCGCGGTTGTAGAGGATGCGGCGGTTGGCCGGCCAGGCCCAGCCCCAGTCGAGGGCGGTGAGGTCCTGCTCCTGGCCCGGGCGTCGGTTGGCCGCCTGGTTCTTCCCGTCCGCGTACACGCCGGTGTAGATCCAGCAGCCACCGTCGGTCGAGCCGTCGGCCTTCATCTCGGTGTACGCCGACAGCGGCTGGCCGGCCTTGTCACCGGTCAGGTGCCGGCCGTTGACCTCGGCGAGCACGGCCTCGGCATCGATCTCGCCGTCGGCGTCGAGGGGGTAGTCCCACGTGAGGTCGAGCAGCGGCCGGTCGCGGGGGTCGGTCGAGTCGGCGAGGATCTCGCGCACGCGCCGCCCGAGCTCGTAGAAGAACTCGAGCTCGCTCTGGGCCTCGCCGGGCGGGGCGACCGCCTTGTGGTGCCACTGGAGCATCCGCTGGGTCTGGGTGAAGGAGCCCGACTTCTCCGTGTGGGCCGCGGCCGGCATGAAGAAGACCTCTGTCCGGACGTCCTCGGGGCGCAGCTCGCCCGTGGCGATCTCGGGCCCGTCCTTCCAGAACGTCGCCGACTCGATCATCGCGAAGTCGCGCACGACCAGCCACTTGAGGTGGCTCATCGCCTGGCGCTGCATGCGCCCGTGCGCCGAGCCGACCGCAGGGTTCTGGCCGAGGAGGAAGTAGCCCTCGACCTGGTCGTCGAGCATCGCCATCGTCGTCTGGTACGTGCCGTGCGCCCCCGACAGGCGCGGCAGGTAGTCGAAGCACCAGTCGTTCTCGGCCGTCGCGGCCGTGCCCCACCAGGCCTTGAGCAGGCTGACGGCGTAGGTGTCGGCGTTGGCCCAGAAGCCCTTCTGCTCCTTGCTGCCGATGGCGCCGACGTAGTCGTCCCACGTGTCGTGCAGGCCCGCGACGGGCATCGCGAGGTAGCCGGGGAGGATGTTGTAGAGCGTCGGGATGTCGGTCGAGCCCTGGATGCTCGCGTGGCCGCGCAGCGCCATGATGCCGCCGCCGGGACGACCCATGTTGCCGAGGAGCATCTGGATGATCGCCGCGGTGCGGATGAACTGGGCGCCCAGGGTGTGCTGGGTCCAGCCGACGGCGTAGACGAACGCCGTCGTGCGGTCGCGGCCGCTGTTCTCGGTGACGCTCCTGGCCAGGTAGGCGAAGTCGTCGACGCCGATGCCGCACGTGTCGGCGACCATCTCGGGGGTGTAGCGGGAGTAGTGCCGCTTGAGGATCTGGAAGACGCAGCGCGGGTCCTGCAGCGACTCGTCGCGCAGCACCCGGGCGTGCTCGAGCGCCGGCCCGCCCGAGCCGTGCTCGTCGCCGGCCGACCGCTCGGACGTGCTCTGCCCGTGCTCGTGCCCGGCCGCCGGGCCGCCGATCGTCCCGGGCCCGCCCTCGTCCTCGCCGTCGCCTTCAGTGGCGTAGGCCCAGGTGTCGGGCGCGTAGGAGCCCTTCTCGTCGTCATAGCCGGAGAAGAGGCCGTCGAGGTCCTCGGTGTCCTGGAACTTCTCGCCGACGAGCGTCGCGGCGTTGGTGTAGGCGACGACGTACTCCTTGAAGTACAGCTCGTTGCTGAGGATGTGGTTGATGAGCGCCCCGAGCAGCACGACGTCGCTGCCGGCCCGGATCGGGATGTGCTTGTCGGCCGTCGCCGACGTGCGGGTGAACCGCGGGTCGACGTGGATGACCTTCGCGCCCTTGAGGCGCGCCTCGGTGACCCACTGGTAGGCGACCGGGTGGCACTCGGCCATGTTCGAGCCCTGGATGACGATGCAGTCCGAGTTGGACAGATCCTGCACGTACTGCGTCGCGCCGCCGCGTCCGAACGAGGACCCCAGACTGGGGACCGTGGAGGAGTGTCAAATACGCGCCTGGTTCTCGATCTGGATCGCGCCCGCTGCCGTGAACAGCTTCTTGATGAGGTAGTTCTCCTCGTTGTCGAGCGTCGCGCCGCCGAGCGAGGCGATGCCCATGGTCCGCCGCAGCGGACGGCCCTTCTCGTCGTGGTCCTGCCAGCCCGAGCGGCGGCTCTCGACGAAGCGCTGCGCGATCATCTCGACGGCGGTCTCGCGCGGCATCGGCTCCCAGTCGGTGCCACCCGGGCGCCGGTAGAGCACGTGACGCTGGCGCGTCGGGTTGTTGACGAGCTGCTCGCTCGCGGAGCCCTTGGGGCAGAGGCGGCCCCGCGACACCGGCGAGTCGGGGTCGCCCTCGATCTGCACGACCTTCTCGTCCTTGACGTACACCTTCTGGCCGCAGCCGACGGCGCAGTACGGGCAGACGCTCTGCACGACGCGGTCGGCAGTGGCCGTGCGCGGCGTCAGGGACCGGGTGCGCTCGGACGTCACGGCCGGGCCGCGTCCGAGGAAGTCGCCCGAGCGGACCTGCCGGACCACGGGCCAGGACAGGAACGTCTTCTTCGCCTCCATGACCGTCACCTTCCTGTGCGTGTTCCTCCGCGTGCGGGCACGCCGAGCGAGCGTCGCGTCGTTCGAGCCCTCCATGCCCACGGGGGCGGGGACTCTAACCACCCTAGACACGCCGAGTCGGAAATGGGTCGATGGCACCGCGCCTAGACTCGATGCCGATGGACTCCCCCGCTCCCGGCCCGCGCCCGCCCGCACTGCGGCAGGCGACGGCCGGCCTGGTGCGCTGGGGGCCGCACGGTGGCGCGCACCGCGTGGCCCTGCGCGCGGGCGTCTCGGTGTGCGTGCCCCTCCTCGTCCTGGTCCTCGCCGGACACGTCGCGTGGACGCCGTACGCCGCCTTCGGTGCCTTCACCTCCCTCTACGGCCGGCGCCACGCGCGCTCCGAGCGCGCCGGCATGCAGGTCGTGGCCGGCGCCTTCCTCGTGCTCGCCGTGACGGCGGGTGCGCTCGTGTCGCTCGCTCCCGGGGCGCGGTGGCTCGTGGTGCCGCTCGCGGCGCTCCTCGCCGCGGCCGGCTCCCTGGCCTCCGACGCCTACCAGTGGCACCCGCCGGGCCCGCTCTTCCTCGTCTTCGCCTTCACGGTGTGCGCCATGGTCCCGGCGACCCCGGCCACCGTCCTCGTCGCGGGTGCGGTCGCGGCCGCCAGCGTCCTGTTCTCCCTGCTCGTCGCCCACGTCGGCGTGCTGCGTGAGCCCTCCTCGTGGCGTCGGCCCGCGCTGCCGGCGCCACGGTTCCGCGACGCGCTCGCCGCGCCCGGCGCCCGGGCCCACCTCGTGCGGCACGTCGTCGCCCTCTGCATCGCGGGCGCGATCGCCACCGGCCTCGGCTGGCAGCACCCGTACTGGGCCATGGTGGCCGCGGTGACGGTGCTGTCGGGCCCGGACCTCGCGGCGCGGCTGACGCGCGGGCTGCACCGCGTCGTCGGCACGGCGGCAGGCGTCGTGGTGGCCGCGCCGATCCTCCTCTGGTCGCCGCAGGGCGCGTGGGCGGTGGTCGTCATCGCCGTCCTGCAGGTGCTGACCGAGCTCGTCGTGGGCCGCAACTACGCGGTGGCCCTGCTGTTCATCACGCCGCTGGCGCTCATGATGGGCCAGCTGGCGCACCCGGTCGCGACCGGGCCGCTGCTGCGCGACCGGCTGTTCGAGACGGTCCTCGGTGCCGTCGTCGGGGCGGTCGTCCTCCTGCTCGTGCCTACGCGGGTCGGAAGCCCGGGAGCGTCTGACCGAGCCAGGTGAGCGAGGTCCGGATGTACGGCAGGAAGATCGCGACGCGGTGGCCGCCGGTCTTGAGCAGGACCGACGTCACCGACATCGGCGGACGGGCGTAGCGGATGACCTCGGCCGTCGTCGGGAAGGAGAGCGAGTCCGAGCGGCTGGCCATGACCCACATGGCGATGGGTGGCGGGTCCATCCGCACGGTGCGCACGAGGTCGTAGCCGCGGGAGGCGGCCGAGCCGGCGGTGATGGGGTCGTACGCGCGTGAGAAGTCGGGGCGGAAGTAGCCCTCGAGGACGATGGCGGCGGCGAAGACGTCGGGGTGGCGCACGCCGAGCATGGCGGCGCACCAGCCGCCGAAGGAGAAGCCCATCGTGGCCCACGAGGTCCGGGCCTTCTGCGCCGCGAAGTGGGTGACGACCCAGGTCGGGATGTCGCGGGCCAACCACGTCTCGTCCTTGGGCCCGTACGGGTTGGGGGCATCGACGCACTCGGTGTCCAGCGAGCTGGGCGTGTTGATCTGCGGGATGACGACGATCGACGGCGCGAGCTGGTGGGACAGCACGAGCGTGTCGAGCGTCTGGTCGATGTGCAGGCCCGTGAAGTAGCCCTCGGGGTGACCGGGCAGCCCGTGCAGGGCCACGATGACGGGGTACTTCCTCGCCGAGCCGGGGTTGTACCCCGGCGGGAGGTAGACGAGGACCTCGGCGGTGATGTGGCTGCTGGCGCCCGTCACCATGTACCGCTGCAACCGCTGCCCGGGGACGGGCAGGGCGGGCAGCGTCTGGGGGACCGGGACCTGGGCGAGGCCCGGCCCCTTGACCTTGGCGTCGACGACCTGGCTCGCCGGTCCCCCGGAGTGGGTCGACGTCGCGCTCGCCCCCGCCCCGAGCAGGTCGCTCCAGCTGACGTAGAACAGGTACTGGTCGTTGAGCACGGCACCGACGAGCAGGAGGACGGTCAGGCTGAGCACGAGCGCCTCGGAGGCGCGCGACAGCGCCCCCAGCCACCGGCGCCGGGTCCGCGGCACGTCGAGGACCAGCACCACGAAGGCGATGAGGGCCACCACCCCCAGGACGACGAGGAGCGCACCGCTCGTCAGCTCCATGTTCCCCTCCTTGCTCGCCGACAGACGACCGCACCGCCTAGCCCTGCGATGACGGTAGATACGTCGCCTTCACGTTCGGTGGAGGTTTGCTGGGAGTCCGCCGGAGGGTTCCGGTGGGTTTGTCGCACGAGCCGCAGACCCGGGTCCGTGGCCCACCGATTCGGCCCGCGCCCCGGGCCGGTGGCATGCTCGCGTGGTGACGAGCAACCTCGAGACGCGCATCCCGGCCGACGCCGACGCCGACGCGCTCTACGACGCGTTCGCCGCCTGGGCCACCGAGCAGGGGCTGACGCTCTACCCGCACCAGGAGGAGGCCTTCCTCGAGGTGCTCTCGGGAAGCAACGTCATCCTCGCGACGCCGACCGGGTCGGGGAAGTCGCTCGTCGCCGCGGCCGCCCACTTCACCGCCCTCGCCGAGGACCGCGTCTCCTTCTACACCGCCCCGATCAAGGCACTCGTGTCGGAGAAGTTCTTCGCCCTGTGCGACCAGTTCGGCGCCGACAACGTCGGCATGATCACCGGCGACGCCACGGTCAACGGCGACGCCCCGATCATCTGCTGCACCGCCGAGGTGCTGGCCAACCTCGCCCTCCGCGAGGGCCCGGCCGCCGACATCGGCCTCGTCGTCATGGACGAGTTCCACTTCTACTCCGAGCCCGACCGCGGCTGGGCCTGGCAGGTGCCGATCCTCGAGCTGCCGCAGGCGCAGTTCGTCCTCATGTCGGCCACCCTCGGCGACGTCACGATGTTCCGCGACGACCTGACCCGGCGCACCGGCCGCGCCACCGCGGTCATCGCCGGCACCGAGCGGCCCGTGCCGCTCGAGTTCTCCTACGCCACGACCCCGATCCACGAGACCATCGAGCAGCTGCTCGAGCAGGACCGCGCCCCCGTCTACGTCGTGCACTTCACCCAGGCCGCCGCCCTCGAGCGCGCGCAGAGCCTCGTCGCCCTCAAGGTGACGACCCGCGAGGAGCGCGACGCCATCGCCGAGCGCATCGGCGGCTTCCGGTTCGGCACCGGCTTCGGCCGCACCCTCTCGCGGCTCGTGCGCCACGGCATCGGCGTGCACCACGCCGGCATGCTGCCCAAGTACCGGCGGCTCGTCGAGCAGCTGGCCCAGGACGGCCTGCTCAAGGTGATCTGCGGCACCGACACCCTCGGCGTCGGCATCAACGTGCCGATCCGCACGGTGCTGCTCACCGGCCTGACGAAGTTCGACGGCACGAAGCAGCGCCTCCTCAAAGCGCGGGAGTTCCACCAGATCGTCGGACGCGCGGGGCGGGCCGGCTTCGACTCGCGCGGCTGGGTCGTGGCGCAGGCACCCGAGCACGTCATCGAGAACCTCCGCGCCGTCGAGAAGGCGGGCGACGACCCGAAGAAGCAGAAGAAGATCCAGCGCAAGAAGGCGCCCGACGGCTTCGTCGGCTGGTCGGAGGAGACCTTCGAGCGGCTCATCACGAGCGAGCCCGAGCCGCTCCAGCCCCGCCTGCGCGTGTCGCACTCGATGCTCGTCAACCTCCTTGCGCGCGAGGGCAACCCGGTCGCGCACGCGGTCCGGCTGCTGTCGGACAACCACCACGAGGCCAAGGACCAGCGCCGGCTCCAGAAGCACGCCCTCGTGCTCGCCCGCGAGCTGCTGACCTCCGGCGTCGTCGAGCGGCTCCCCGAGGCCGACGCGTCGGGCCGCCGGCACGCCCTCACCATCGACCTCCAGCGCGACTTCGCGCTCAACCAGCCGCTCGCGCCCTTCGCCCTCGCCGTCATGGAGACGCTCGACCGCGAGTCCGACACGTACGCGCGCGACATCGTCAGCATCGTCGAAGCCATCCTCGAGGACCCGCGCCAGGTGCTCTGGGCCCAGGAGTACAAGGCGCGCGGCGAGGCCGTCGCCGCGATGAAGCTCGACGGCATCGAGTACGAGGAGCGGATGGAGCGGCTCGACGAGGTCTCCTGGCCCAAGCCGCTCGCCGACCTGCTCGAGGTGACGCTCTCCGCCTACCGGCAGAGCCACCCGTGGATCTCCGTCGACGCGCTGTCGCCGAAGTCGGTGGTCCGCGAGATGTACGAGCGTGGCATGACGTTCACCGAGTTCGTCTCGTACTACGGGCTTTCGCGGTCCGAGGGCCTGCTTCTGCGCTACCTCACCGACGCCTACCGCGCGCTGCGCCGCACGGTGCCCGAGCACTACCGCGACGACGAGCTCGACGACGTCGTCGAGTGGCTCGGCGAGCTCGTGCGCCAGACCGACTCGAGCCTGCTCGACGAGTGGGAGGACCTCGTCAACCCCTCCGACGACGCGACGTCCGGTCGGCCCGGTGAGGTGGCACCCCCGGCCCGGCCCCTCACCGCCAACGAGCGCGCCTTCACCGTCATGCTCCGCAACGCGATGTTCCACCGCGTCGAGCTCGCCGCCCGTGATGCGTGGGAGCAGCTCGGTGAGCTCGAGGCCCGGGTCGCCGAGCTGACCGACCCGCCCCGCCAGGTCGTCATGGACGCCGACGCGTGGAACGAGGCGCTGGGTGCCTACTACGACGAGCACGACGCCATCGCCACCGACCAGCAGGCCCGCTCCCCCGCGCTGCTGCAGGTGGAGAAGGTGCCCGGCGAGTGGCGGCTGCGCCAGGTCGTCGTCGACCCCGACGGCGACCGCGACTGGGGCGTCACGGCCGTCGTCGACCTGACGGCGAGCGACGAGGTCGGCGCCGCCGTCCTCACCGTCACCGGGTTCGAGCGCCTCGGCGGCTGAGCAGCGAGCAGGTCCGCGTCGTGCCTAGGGTGGGGTGCATGACCGACAGCGCCGCCGACCTGTCCGCCGACCTGTCCGCCGACCTGTCCCCCGACCTGTCGTCCGTGCCCGGCCTCGACGCGGCACGGGCGCGCCTCGAGGAGGACGGCGTCCGCGTCGACGCGCTGCCCGACGTCGACGGCGTGCTCGCCCGGCCGCTCGACGGGGGCAACGGCACCGGGGTGCTCGTCCTGTCCGGGTCCAGCGGCCGCGTCGAGGCACCGAGAGCCCGGCTGCTGGCGGCCGCCGGGGTGTCGGCGGCGCTGACCTACCAGTGGTTCGGCTCCCCCGGTACGCCCGACGCCATCTGGGAGTACCCGCTCGAGGCGTTCGGCCCGGCCATCGACCGGCTCGCCGGCGACTGCGACCGCGTCGTGCTCCTCGGCACCTCCAAGACGGCCGAGGCGTTCCTGCTGCTCGCGACCGACGACCCGCGCGTCGACGCCGTCGTCGCGGTCGCGCCCGGCCACGTCGTGTGGGCCAACGTCGGGCCGGGGCCCGACGGCGAGCTGCGCCCGCAGCACTCGTCGTGGAGCCGGGGCGGCGAGCCGGTGCCCTTCGTGCCCTACGACGACGACTTCGAGGTGACGGGCGACCCGCCCGAGTTCGTCGGCTCCTACCGGCACAGCCTCGCCGCGACGCCGGACCGGGTCGCCGCCGCGACGATCCCGGTGGAGCGGTTCTTCGGCGACGTCCTGCTCGTCGCCGGGGGCGATGACCGCCTGTGGCCGGCCCTCGACGCCGCCCGGGCCATCGAGGCACGCCGGTCCGGCGCCGGGCTGCCCACCACCGTCGTCTCCCACCCCGACGCCGGGCACCGCGTCGTGCTGCCGGGCGAGCCGGTCGCCACCGGCGGGATGCGGATGGCCCGGGGTGGCACGGAGGAGGCCGACCGCGCCCTCGGCCTGCTCGCCTGGCCGGAGCTGCTGCGCGTCCTCGGCCTGCGCGAGGTCGCTTCCTGAGCGTCGGTGGACGATCCGCTCTGGGTATGTTCCGAGAAAGTCTCGGGACCCTCGACCGACAGGACCGCCACCCCCATGGATTCGACTGACGTCAAGACCGCCGCAGCCCGCGCCGGCGACCACCCGGTGCTCGAGAACGCGGCCCGCGTCGGCTACGCCGTCAACGGCGTGCTCCACATCCTCATCGGCATCATCGCGCTCAAGCTCGCCTGGCTCTCCAGCGGCGGCCGGGCCGACCAGTCCGGGGCGCTCGGCGCCCTCGCCGACAACCCCCTCGGCATCGTCGTGCTGTGGCTCGGCGTCCTCGGCTGGCTCGGGCTGGCCCTGTGGCAGGTCACCGAGGCGGTCACCCGCGGCGAGGCGAGCGACCGGGTCAAGGCCGTCGCCAAGGCCGTCGTCTACCTCATCCTGTCGGCGACGGCGTTCAAGTACGCCCAGGGCAACGGCGGCCAGAGCAGCACCTCGCAGACCCGCGACTTCACGGCCTCGCTCATGTCGAAGCCGGCCGGCGTGTGGCTCGTCGCCCTCGTCGGGCTCGTCGTCATCGGCGTCGGCGCCTACCACGTGTACAAGGGCTGGAAGCGCAAGTTCCTCCAGGACCTCGAGTCCCACCCGGGGCGGTGGCTGGAGAAGGCCGGCCGCTTCGGCTACATCGCCAAGGGCATCGCGCTGGCCATCGTCGGCGGTCTGTTCGTGCTCGCCGCGGTCCGCCACAAGCCGAGCGAGGCCCGCGGCCTCGACGGCGCGCTGCACAACCTCCTCGGCGCACCCGGCGGCCCGTTCCTGCTGACGCTCATCGCGTTGGGGCTCATCGCCTTCGGCATCTACTCCCTCGGCCGCGCCAAGCACGCCCGCGTCTGACAGCGCCCGACCGCGCCCGACGCGTCGGCCCACCATCCGACGCCACCCGACGCCACACAGGCCGAGCGGCCGGATCGACCCGTGGAAACACCCTCCAGAAAGGGGTGTCGCCGGTTCGGTCCGGCCGCTCGGCCCGTCGGGGGCCGTTCGGTCAGCGCGCGGCGGCGGCGGTCGCCCGGCTGTCCGCGCTCTCCGTGCTGCCCTTCAGGGCCTCGAAGGCGTTCGCCGGCCCCGCGTCACGGCGCAGCCAGAACCACGCGAGCAGGAAGCAGACGAGGCCGTTGGCCATGCCGACGACCACGTCGGTGACGTGGTGCATGCCCCGGTACAGGCGGGCGTAGGCGACGAGCACCGGGACGACGAGGCACACCGTGGTGACGAGGCGCCGCAGCCACGGCGTCTCGATCCGCTGGGCCATGGCCGCGAAGGTCACGTAGAGCGCGGTCGAGGCCCCGACGTGGCCGCTCGGGTAGCTCGACGTCGGCGGGGCCGGGTCGAGGTGCGGGACGTCGGGCCGGGCCCGGCCGGTGAGGGTGGTGGCCGCGACGAAGACGCTGGCCTGGGTCGCGATCGCGATGGCCGGGACCACCGCGAAGAACCACTGCCTCGTGCGCCACCACACGATGAGCGCGACGAGGATGCAGACGCCGATGACGTACTCGGTGTTGCCGATGTGCGACCACACCATCGTGATGCCGTCCCACGTCGCCGTCCGAGTGCCCTGGATGGCCCGGTTGACGGACGTCTCGGACTGGAACCCGCCGAGCGGGCCCCCGAGGAACAGGCCGATGCCGAGGATGACGGCGAAGAGGACGACGGCCGGGGCGAGGACGCGCAGACCGAGGTCGCGCATCGACTCCCCGAACGATGGCCTCGAGCGGTCCAGCTCGTAACGGTGCAGGGCTGAGGAGTTCAACGGTTGCCTTTCGACTCGGGACCCGTCCTGCCCTCCGGCGGGGACGGGTCGTGGGGCTTGCCAGGGTTCCACCCGAGATAGCCGAGGTACGAGGCCCCGACGAGCCCGGCACCGAAGAGGAGCCCGCCGACGACGTCGGACGGGAAGTGCACGCCGAGGAAGACCCGGTCGGCCATGGTCACGAGCACCGCGAGCGCGGCGACGGTGATGACGACGACACGCGTCCGCCTCGACACGACCGGCCAGACGAGCAGCACGACCGCGGTGGCGATCGCCGCGGCATTGGCCGCGTGCCCGGACGGGAAGCTGTAGCCGGGCGCGTGCGAGACCGGGTCGCTGACGACGGGACGCGCGCGGCGCACGACCTCCTTGAGGACGAGCTGCAGGTTCCAGGCGACCATCATCGTCGCGAACGCCCAGATGGCCCGGCTGCGCAGCCCGTGCCGGCGCCACACCCAGATGCACAGCGCGGTGGCCGCGATGTAGGGCCACTTGGGCTGGGTCGCCTCCTGCCACACGAGCAGGAACGTCTTGAAGCCCGGGTTGGCCCGCGTCAGGTCGGTGGCGGCGCGGATCGCGGCGTCGTCGATCGCGATGACGGGCTGGAACTTCTCGCGGGCGATGAACGCCAGCGCCGTGACCGGGACGGCGAAGGCGAGCCCGAAGCCGATCGCCTTGCGCATCCGTCGCCACCGGGAGGGCGTGGGCGTCGCGGCCTCACGGGACTCGCGCTCCTCGCGCGCGTCCGGGGGCCCGACGCCGGCGCGGCCCTCAGCCACTGCGGACCACCAGCGCTCCGGGCAGGACGCGCGCCACGAGCGACACCCGTGGCCCGACGGGGTCGCCGTCGACCTCGGCCTCGACGCCCTCGCGCACCGTGGCCTCGACGAGGTCACCGCGGAGCCGGTCCAGGCGGCGGTGCCCCGCGCGGTGCCGGGTGACGATGTCGGAGACGACCGACGCCCAGCCGAAGGCTCCGCGGGGCGCCAGGACGACGGCGTCGAGGATGCCGTCGTCGATCCGGGCGTCCGGCATCAGCTCGAGGCCGCCCTGGAGGGTGCCGCAGTTGCCGACGACGACCATCCGGGCGTGCTTGCTCGTCGTGTCGCCGGGGCGACCGACGACGCCGGCGTCGTGCGAGGTGTGGTCCCCGCCCCGGGCGCGGACGTCGGCACGGAACCCACGCCGGCCGAGGCTCTTGATGCCCGACAGGATGTAGGCGGGCCAGCCGATGACGCCCTTGATCTTCTCGTTCGTGCCCGCCATGACCTCGCCGTCCAGGCCGAGACCGCACATGACGAGGAAGACCTCCTCGCCGTCCTCGACGCCGGAGGAGGTGCCGGGGCTGACCTGCTCGGACTCCCCCATCCGGACGGCGCCGACGTCGACGCGCCGCTCCCCGCCGGACACGAGGGCCTCGGCGGCCTCCTCGAGCGTGTCGATGGGCAGGCCGAGGTTGCGGGCCAGCAGGTTCCCGGTGCCCGCGGGCAGCAGCCCGAGCGCGACGTCGGTGCCGACGAGGGCCGTGGCCACCGCGCGGACGGTACCGTCGCCGCCCATCGACGCGACGACGTCGGCACCACCCTCGACGGCCTCGCGGGCCTGCTTCTCGCCCGTCTCCTGCTCGGTCGTCTCGATCCACACCGGCGTCTCCCACCCGTGGCGCGACGCGGCGTCGGCCACGACGCGGCGCGCGTGGTCGACGTCCTCGACCTTGACGGGGTTGTAGACGACGGTGAGCCGGCGGCGGCTGCCTGAGGGGTCGGCCATGGGTCGGATCCTAGGTGTCGAGGCGGGGACCGAGGTGGGCCCGGCGAGCGGTGCAGCGGTCGGCGCGGACGGTGTCTCGGCGCGACACGACCAGTCTCTCCACGTCATACCCGCAGGGGCCACGACAGTTGCGGGGGTAGCCTGCGAGCCGTGCCGACGATCCGCCGCCGTCTCCTCATCGCCGTCCTCGTCGGGGTCGTGGCGGGTTTCGTGCCGCTCGGTCCCGCCGGCGGCCTGCTCGTGCACGCGCTCGTCGGCTTCGTCGCCGGTGGGCTCACCTTCGCCCTGCCGCTCCTCGCGCACGTGCTCGGGCACGACGCACCCGGGACCCGCGAGAAGGTCGCCGGCCGCGACGGCGACGCCGCCTGGTACGACGTCGTCGTCATCCTCGTGGGCCTCGCCAGCCTGTTCGGGGTGGCCGTCCTGCTCATCGCCACGAAGGCCAAGGGCGTCGAGCTCGTCATGGACGGCGTCATCGGGGTGCTCGTCGTCGGCGTCGGATGGCTGTGCGTCCACGCCGTCTACGTGCTCCGGTACGCGCGCCTCTACTACGCGGTGTCCGACGAGGGTCGCCCGCCCATCGACTTCAACACCGACGAGGACCCGGCGTTCAGCGACTTCGCCTACTTCTCGTTCAACCTCGGGATGGCCTACCAGGTGTCCGACACGGCGGTGCGGTCCTCGCAGGTCCGCCGGGTCGTGCTCGGGCACACCCTGCTCGCCTACGTCTACGGCACGATCATCATCGCCTCGACGATCAACCTCGTCGTCGGCATCGGTGGCCAGGCCTGACGTTCACGGCCTGACGCTCAGGCGACCCCGAGGCGCGCCTTCTCGTCGCGCACCCACATCGACACGAGCCCGCCGAAGTGCGCCATGAACTGGTCGCGCTCGTGCGCCGGGTAGGTCGTGACGACCGTGGCACGCAGCAGCGAGTCGAACGCGTCCGACTGCACCCACTCAAGGACCGCCGCGTCGAGGTGGGGCAGGTTGGCGTCGCACCACGCCCAGTACGCGTCGGTCTCGAAGTACTCGTCGGCGAGCGCGAGGTAGGCCTCGAGCTTCTGCTCGTCGGTCAGGTCGTCGCGGTCGGCGACGTCGAAGTAGCGGTGCATCTCGAGGTCGACGCGGGCGCGCCGGCCGGTGACGAGGCAGTACGCGGACCAGCGCACGAGCGCCTTGATGGCCCAGGGGAAGTAGTAGTGCAGCGACGTGACCGCGACGTCGGGGCAGGCGTTGGCGTAGTCGATCGGGTAGACGTCGTCGCCCTTGACGAGCATCTCGGCCGAGTTGAACTCCCAGCCGAACATCGCGTTGACGATGCGGCTGATCGCGGCCGCCTGGCGCCCTGCCGACGGGGTGAGGAAGTCGTAGGACACCGCGTACCGGTTGTGCATGGGCTGCTCGGGCCGGAAGTCCATGACCATCGTCTCGGGGCCGATCGACAGGGCCCGCGCGAAGTAGTCGTACTCGACGGTCGCCTGCAGGTGCATGAGCATCTCGCCGGACTCGTCGTAGGCCTTGACCAGGTCGGACTCGGCGTCGATGCGGGACACGCCGCGCCAGCCGCCTCCGTCGAACGGCTTCATGTACATGGGGTAGCCGAGCTTGTTCGCGATCTGCTTGAGGTCGAACGGCCGGTTGTACTTGGCACTCGTGTAGGCCCACCGGACGTTGTCGACCGGGTTCTTGTAGGGCACGAGCCACGTCTCGGGCACCTTGAGCCCCAGGCGCATCAGGGCGCAGTAGGCGCTGTGCTTCTCCATGGACTGGAAGGTGAACGGGCTGTTGAGCAGGTACGTGCCGTCGACGAGCGCGGCCTTCTTGAGCCACTCGCGCGGGTGGTAGTACCAGTGCGCGAGGCGGTCGATGACGAGCTCGGTGCGCACCGGCTGGCGCAGGTCGAAGGGCTCGATGGTGAGCCGTTCGGTGGTCAGCTCGTGGGTGACGCCGTCGTCGGTGGTGATCGGGCCGACGCGCTCGAGGAGCGCCTCGAAGGCTGCGGGCCAGTCCTCCTCGGCTCCCAGCAGCAGTCCGATCAGGTGGTTGCGCGTCTGCGTCATCTGCCTCTCCCTCTCGACGAGTCGGGTGACCCCGATCCTTGCAGCAGTGTCAACAGGAAGGGGTCGAAAGCGGCCTCCCAGTAACGCCAGTCGTGCCGGCCCGGCACCTCGGCGAACGTCACGTCGTGGCCGGTGCGCTCGAGCGTGCGCGCCATGAGGCGGTTGTTGGCGAGGTTGCCCTCCTGCGTGCCGCACGTCAGGACGACCCGGGCATCGGTGCGGCGGCGTCGGGCCCGACCGACCGACGCGACGAACGCCGTGACGCGGTCCCAGTGCTCGAAGGCCTCCTCGCCGTCGAGCCGCTTGCGGAAGAACGAGCCGGACTGGAGGAACAACGCCCCGAAGGCGCCGGGGTGGAGCCACTCGGCCTGGAGCGACGCGAGTGCGCCGAGGCTCGCGCCCATGAGGGCCGGACGCGCCGGCGTGGCCCACGTGCCCGTGACGCGCGGCAGCACGTGGCCGACGAGGGCGTCGGCCCACGCGGGGTTGGCGGCGTAGCGCTCGTTGCGCGGGCCGGGCTCGAGGAGCACGACGCGGTGGGGCCCGACGCGTCCTGCATCGGTCGC
>JAEWFB010000067.1 GCA_023389095.1 Actinomycetes bacterium | reverse complement strand
GCCAACCTCATCTGGGCGCCGAGCGCCGGGGCGGTCTGGAAGATGTTCACCGGCGGCGACTCGGTGCTCAGGCACGCGCTGCCGGCGGGCATCGGTGACGAGAACCCCGGCGACGGCGTCGAGGCGGTGGCGCTCATGCCCGACGTCCACGTCATCCCCGGCATCTGGACGCCGATCCGCGGCTACGACGTGCTCGTCGCGGCGCTCGAGAAGCTCGGCTACCACCGCGACAACGGGGCCCAGCCGCCCAACCTCATCGCCTTCGCCTACGACTGGCGCCTGTCCAACCGGTACAACGGCCAACGGCTCGGCACCGTCGTCGAGCCCGCGCTCGAGCGGCTGCGCGCCCGCGGCGGCGACTGGGCCGACGCCAGGGTGGTCTTCGTCTGCCACTCGATGGGTGGCCTCGTGGCCCGCTGGTACATCGAGAAGTGCGGCGGCGCCGAGGTGACCCGCAAGCTCGTGACGCTCGGAACGCCGTGGCGCGGGGCCACCGACGCCCTCGAGCAGCTCGTCAACGGCGTCAAGAAGGGCATCGGGCCGCTGTCGGTCGACCTGACGGCGTTCGCGCGGAGCATGCCCTCGCTGCACCAGCTCCTGCCGGAGTACGCGTGCATCGGCGGGGCCGGCGGGGACGGGGGCTGGGCCAAGACGACGGAGGTGCAGGTGCCCAACGTCGACTCGGCGATGGTCGCCGACGCCATGGCCTTCCACACCGACCTGCAGGCCGCCGAGGCGGCCCGGCCGGGCAGCCGCGACACGACGCACCTGGTGCTCGGCGTGCGCCAGCCGACGCAGACCACGGTGACCTTCCAGGACGGGCGCGCCGTGACGTCGCAGACCTTCGGCACCGACGACGACTACGGCGACGGCACCGTCACCCTGACCGGGGCGGTGGGGCTGGGGGAGAGCCTCGACACCAACCTCGCGGTGCGCGTCCCCGAGCAGCACACCAACCTCCAGTGCAACCCGTTCGTCCTGGACCAGGTGCAGGAGATCCTCACGGCGCAGCCGGTGCGCCGGCGCGACCTCGCCACCGCCAGCGTCCGGGCGCTCGTGCCCGACCTCGTCACCGAGGGGCACCAGCTGCGCGTCGCGTTCGACCTCGAGGCCGACGACCCCGAGGCCGGCCCGGTCGACCAGCCCGTCGCCGTCACGGTCAGCAGTGAGACGGGCGCGGTGCTCGCGACGGCCGAGAAGGCCACGCGGGACGGGCACGGGTCGGTGCGGTTCGCCGACCTGCCGCCCGGCACGCACACGGTGACGATCGGCGGCT
This sequence comes from Actinomycetes bacterium, assembly GCA_023389095.1. Taxonomy (GTDB): domain Bacteria; phylum Actinomycetota; class Actinomycetes; order Actinomycetales; family Dermatophilaceae; genus Monashia. The sequence goes on along the minus strand of JAEWFB010000067.1, from coordinate 1,640 downwards.
CCGGCCCGGCCTCGACGGTGCGCCCGGTCACCTCGACGACCCTCGTCTGGCCCACCGACACCTGACGCGTCGCCGGGTCCGGCGCGCCAACCCGCTGGCGCCTGTCGGTGCCGGGTGCTGGGCTGGGCCGATGACCGACACCACCACCTCCGCATCGCTGCCCGTCGACCAGCGCATCGGCTGGGACTGCGTCGCCCTCGACTGCGCCGACGCGGCCGGCGTGGCGCAGTTCTACGCCGACCTGCTCGGTGGCCGGGTCGAGGCCGACCCCGACGGCGACTGGTTCAACGTCCTGTGGGACGGCCCGCGCATCGCCACCCAGCTCTCGCCCGACCACACCTCGCCCGACTGGCCCCGCGGCCAGCAGCAGGTGCACCTCGACTTCGTCGTCGGCGACGTCGCGGCGGCGCACGAGCGGGTGCTGGCGCTCGGCGGCACCGCGCTCGACCCCGTCGAGCCACCTCAGCCCTCGCCCGGTCGCGGCTTCCGTGTGTACGCCGACCCGGCCGGGCACCCGTTCTGCCTGTGCCGGCCCACCGAGGACGCCTGGGGCTGAGGCGGATCCGACGCGGCAGGCGTCGGTGAGGCCTCGAGGGCACCCGAGGTCACGGGGCGGGCAGCGGCAGCGTGAGGCCGACCATCGTGACGCCGCGGCCGTCCCACTCGAACCCGGTGCGGCCGAGCAGGTCGTGGGCGACGGTGCGCAGGACGTCGGGGTCGAGCGTCGGGCTCGGCAGGGGCGCGCGCTCGAGCACCTGGACGCCGTCGTCGTAGCGGACGACGACCTCGATGCGGGACGGCAGCCGCAGGGCGCCGTCGAGCCCAGCGACGCGCTGGGCCGCCCGCGACACGCACTCGTCGAGCACGGCGACGACCTTGGAGCGGGTCCGCGTGGCGGGAAGGGAGCGGGTCGCACTGACCGACCGGCGCGGTCCGGGCGGCCGGATCGTGGCGTCGTCGGTGCCGGCCGCGATGGCGATGAGCCGGCGGGCCATCGCGGTGGAGACGACGCGCTTGAGCCGGTCCTCGTCCCAGCCGTACAGGTCGGACACGACGAACAGGCCTGCGGCGTGGAGCTTCTCGTACGTCGTGGGCCCGACGCCCCAGAGGTCGTCGAGGTGCAGCCGGGGCCGCACCCGCGCCTCGGTGTCGGCGTCGACGACGACGAGGCCGTCGGGCTTGGCGCGCCGGCTCGCCAGCTTGGCCATGAGCTTGGTGCGCCCGACCCCGACGCTCACCGGCAGGCCGACCTCGGCGCGGGCCGCGTGCCGCAGGGCGGCCGCCATCCCGGCCGGGTCGCCGCGGTCGCGGTCGGTGACATCGAGGAAGGCCTCCTCCATCGAGCCGGGCTCGACGAGCGGCGTGTACCGGTGGAACACCTCGAAGAGGGCCCGCGACGCCTCCTCGTACGCCTCGCCGCGGTAGCCGACGACGAGCACGTCGGGCCAGCGCCGGGTGACCATCCGCGTCGACAGGCCGGCGTGGATGCCCAGGGCCCGGGCCTCGTACGACGGGCAGGCGACGACCTCGTGGGCCACGACCATCGGGCGCCCGCGCAGCCGCGGGTCGTCGCGCTGCTCGACCGAGGCGAAGAACGCGTCGGCGTCGGCGTGCAGGAGGACCACGTCACCACTCAACAC
>JAEWFB010000033.1 GCA_023389095.1 Actinomycetes bacterium | reverse complement strand
TCGACGGCATCGACCGGCTGAGCAAGACCCTCGCCGACCACCGTGACGACATCGGCAAGGCGCTCGAGGAGCTGCCCAAGGGCCTGAAGATCCTCGCCGACCAGCGCCAGCAGCTGACCGCGATGCTCACGGCCCTGGACCACCTCGGTTCCGTCGGCACGCGGGTCATCAAGGGTTCCAAGGCCGACCTCGAGGCCAACCTGCGCGCCATCAGCCCGATCCTGCGCCAGCTGAACAAGGCCGGCGACGACCTGCCCAAGAGCTTCCAGCTGCTGCTGACGTATCCCTTCCCGAACAACGCCCAGTCGACGATCCGGGGCGACTTCACCAACCTCTGGATCACCCTCGACGCCAACGTCGGGACCATCGCCGACAACCTCGGCGTGGGCAAGCTGCCGACCGGCGGGCTCCCGTCGCTGCCGAGCGTGCCGCTGCCCTCGGTGCCGTCGGTGCCGAAGGTCCCGGTGCCCTCGGTCCCGGGGGTGCCCGTGCCGACGACGCTGCCCGGCCTGCCCCTGGGGCAGTCGGCATCGAGCTCCGGCTCCGACGGCTCGGCCTGGTCCTCGCTCTTCCCGACGGGAGGCTCCCGATGATCACCCGTACCGTCCGCCTGCAGCTCACCGCCTTCGCGCTGCTGTCCGTCGTGCTCGTCGCCGTCCTCTCGGCGAACTACGTCGGGCTCACCGACAAGATCATCGGCGGCAGCTACGTCGTGTCGGCCGACCTCGCGGAGTCCGGCGGCATCTTCGTCGGCGCCGAGGTCACCTACCGTGGCGTCACCGTCGGACGCGTCGAGGCGATGCACCTGTCCGGCAACGGAGTTCGCGTCGACGCGCGACTCGACCGAGGCACCGAGGTGCCCAAGGACACCAAGGCCGTCGTCGAGAACCGCTCCGCCGTCGGCGAGCAGTACCTCGACCTCCAGCCTCGTACCGACCACGCCCCCTACCTGGCGGCGGGCGACGTCGTTCCCCGCGACGACACGGCCTTCCCGATCCGCATCGACCAGCTGCTGCTGCACGTCGACCACACCGTCTCCTCGGTCCCGCGGGACGCGCTCTCCACCACCGTCGACGAGCTCGGCAACGCCTTCGCGAACGGTGGCTCGGACCTCCAGCGCCTCGTGGACTCGGGCGATGCCCTGACGACCGCCGCCACGCAGGCCCTGCCCGAGACGACGAAGCTCATCGACGACGGTCGCATCGTGCTGACCACGCAGAAGAACAGCGGCAACGACATCCGTACGAGCCTCTCGGGGTTCGCCGATGTCGCCGGCGCCCTGAAGGAGGCCGACCCCGACCTGCGGCTCGTCCTCGACCGCGGCGCAGTGGCGGTCAAGCAGCTCGACGGCCTCATCGCCGAGAACAAGCAGAGCCTGGCGGCGCTGCTCGCCAACTTCATCACCATCGGGAACGTCACGACGGCCCGGCTCGACGGGATCGAGCAGATGCTCGTCACCTACCCCGACGTCGTCACCGGCGGGTTCACCGTGATCCCGGGCGACGGCACCGCCCACTTCGGGCTCGTCCTCAACGCCGACAACCCCAAGGCGTGCGAGGCCGGCTACGGCGGTACGAAGAAGGTCGAGCCGCACCAGACCCAGAACCTGCCGCCGACGAACTTCGACGCGCACTGTGCCGCGGCCCGCGGCTCGGGCGTCAACGTCCGTGGCGCGCAGAACGAGCCGAAGCCGCGTCCCGGCGGCCAGGGCGGATCCAGCTACCCGATGGCCTTCGGGTCGACGCCGGTCGCGCTCGGCAACCCGGCCGTGACCTCCGACAGCCCCGCCTCGTTGTCAGTTCAGGCACCGGTCGCCCCGACCGGTGGCCCCGGTTCGACAGCCAACCCGACCAGCACCACCGACAACGGTCCGAGCTGGCTCTGGATGATGCAGGAGGCGCTCCGGTAGGCGCCGCACCACCCGCACCATGCAGGGCAGCCGCAGCCACGGGCCGGTGACGGAAGGACACCCCTCGAATGACCACGGTCACCCAGAACCCACCCGGCCGGCGCGACCCCGCCCCCGACACCCCTCCCGGCGTCGACGCGTCTGAAGCGCCCGGCGCGCCGGTCGACGCCACGCGCCTCGACGCGAGCGCCGACCCGGACGCCACGGCCTCCGAGCAGCCCGACGCGGACGGGTCGCAGGCCCGGCGCCTGCGCACGTGGCGGCCCACACCGCGCGTCCTGTGGGCGCTCGCCGCGGTCCTCGTCCTCGCCGCCGTCGCGGTCGCGGCGACGCTCGGACGTTCGGCGTGGCAGGCGCGGCAGGCCGACGAGTCGCGGGCCGCGGCGCTCGCCGCCGGCAAGCAGATCGCCGTCAACTTCGTGACGATGCGGGCCTCGACCTTCGACGCCGACACCAAGCGCGTCCTCGACGAGTCCACCGGCCAGTTCCGCACCGAGTACGCCTCGACCCTGGTCCAGCTCAAGCCCGTCGTCACGGCCAACAAGACGGTCTCGACCGTCGAGCGCGCCGAGGCCTCGCTCGTGTCCTCCGACGGCGACTCGGCCCGCGTCATCGTCGGGGTGATCGCCCCCACGACGAACGCGTCGACGAGCACCCCGGAGAAGAAGACCTACCGCCTGCGCCTCGATCTCGTGCGCGTCGGCGACGCCTGGAAGGTGAACGCCCTTGACTTCGTCAGCTGACACCCGCCGGACGCCGC
>JAEWFB010000674.1 GCA_023389095.1 Actinomycetes bacterium | reverse complement strand
GGTCAGGGCCATGAGGACGAAGGCCGCGGTCCACGCGTCGGCACCGGTGATCTGCTGCGCGCGGGAGAACTCGCCGATGCTCCGGCCGAACCAGTGGTCGGCGCCGTAGGCGAAGAGGACGCGGCCGCCGATGACGGCGACCCAGAGGGCGGCGTAGGCGATCCCGGCCGTGGTGGTGACGGTGCCGTCGGGGCGGCGCTCCACCCGCAGGAGCAGGCCGGCGAGGACGCCGAGCACGACGCCGGCGATGACGCCGACGGCGTCCAGCTGCACGTCGTGACCGATGGTCGGCACGTCCCGCAGGAAAAACGAGCCGATGACGCCGACGAGGACGACGGGGAGCACGAGCCGCCGGACCGAGAGCCGCCGGGTGCCGAGGTTGGTACCCAGGATGAAGAGCAGGAGCGCCCCGTTGAGCACGTACTGAGCGGTCGACATGACGGTTTTCCTTCCGGGTGGGGCGGCGGCTCACGGTGAGCCGCCTGTCCTCCGACAGTAGGAATCGGCCGGGGTCCGAGGCATCGGCGCACGGGTGGATCACCGGTTCTCCACCCACGGGTGGATCACCGCTCGCCGGCCGTTCGCCGCCACCACCCCGTTCGGGGACCATCGCCCCTGGCACCCGTGGCTCGGGGCCACCAGCCTCGAGGGGTGAGGGTGCCGGCCGGTGTTCCGCCAGCGGGTCACGCCACGGGCGTGATCCCCGCCTCGCACACCGACCTCGCGCAGTGCCCGCGCGTCGCCGCGCTCACCACCGTGACGCGCGACGGCTCCCCGCAGACGTCCGTCGTGTGGTGCGACCTCGAGGGCGACCTCGACGGCCAGCGCGTGCGGGTCAACACGATGCGAGGCTTCGCCAAGGAGCGCAACATGCGCCGACGGCCCCGGGTGACCCTGCTGTGCTACGACCCGCGCCGGCCACTGCGCTACCTCGAGATCCGTGGCGTGGTCGTCGGCCTCGACGACACCGGCGCCCGTGAGCACCTCGACGCCATCGCCTCGGCGTACGCCGGTCGGCGGGTCCGCTACTTCGGCGACGTCGTCCCGGCGCACTACGCGCAGACCGAGGTCCCCGTGCTGTGCCGGATCCGTCCTCGGCACGTGGTCGCGACCGACGACGAACCGCCTTCTCCCCCAATGATGCCCATGCCGCAAGCACCGACGGCGCGGCCCGCGACGACGCCGCTTCGGACCGACGCCGAAGGCCCGGTCCCCCGCTCGCACCTCGACCTGCTGCGCCGCGGGATCTGTGGCGTGTTCACGACGATGGACGCGGTGGGCCAGCCGCAGTCGAGCCTCGTGTGGCTCGACTCGGACGGCGAGTGCGCCCGGGTCAACACCACCCTCGAGCGACAGCAGGGTCGGAACCTGCTCGCCGACCCGCGCGCCAGCCTGCTCGTCGTCGACCCCGACGACACGTCGCGCTACGTGCAGATCCGCGGGGAGGTGGAGCTCGTGCACGACGGTGCGCTCGAGCACCTCGACGCTCTCACCCGCATCTACACCGACCGCCCCGCCTTCTACGGCCACGTCCACCCGGCCACCCGGGCCTCGGAGGAGACGCGCGTCATCTGCCGGCTCCATGCGCGCCGCGTCACGTGCGATGCGATCCACGCCGGTCCGTGACCGGGACCTTCGGCCCTGCCCGCGGGCAGGCGGACCGGGAGATCGTGGGTGCGTCGGGAGCGGCACGACCCGTGCCGCCGCGAGGGGACGCAGGCCATGCCAACGATCCAAGACGCCGCAGCAGACTTCCTGAGCCACAAGCGGGTTGCCGTCACGGGCGTCTCCCGCACCCCGGCCTCGCACGGCAGCAACGCCGTCTACCAACGGCTTCGCGCCCGCGGCTACGACGTCTACGCGGTCAACCCGAAGGCGTCAGAGGTCGAGGGCGACACCGCCTACCCGAACCTCGCGGCCATCCCGGGCGGCGTGGAGGTCGTGGTCATCGGGACGCGTCCCGAGCACGCCCTCGCGACGCTCGAGGAGTGTGCCGGGCTGGGCATCAAGCAGGTCTGGATGCACCGCGGCCCGGGGGCCGGGAGCGTCTCCGAGGAGGCGACCCAGTGGGGCCGCGGGCACGGGATGACCATCATCGACGGCGGCTGCCCCCTGATGTTCGACCCGACGGCCGACCCCGGCCACAAGATGATGCGCTGGATGTTCAGCCTGACCGGGAACGTCCCGCGCACCGTCTGACGCCACCTGGCCGATCCGCGTCACGGCCGATCCGCGTCACGGACCGGCGCGGCGCGCGGCGCGCGGCGCACGTCATCGGGCCTCGAGCGGCTCCGCCAACGGCTCGGTGAGCACTCCCGAGGGCACGACCGCCACCGGCGTCCGGGCGTGGGTCAGCACCCGCCGGCTCACCGAACCGAGGGTCAGTCCCTCGAACCCGCCGCAGCCGCGGCTGCCGAGGACGAGCATCTCGGAGGCGGCCGACTCCTCGATGAGGGCGTCGACGGGGTGCCCGCCCACGAGCCGGGTCTCGACGTCGACGTCGGGGTAGGTGTCGCGCCAGCCGGCCAGCACCTCGCCGACGAGGCGGGCCTGCTCCTCCTGCGGGGGCGCCGACCAGTCCACGGCGTCGGCGCCGTGCGGCCAGGTCTCCTGACGCCACCGGCACGTCACGACCGTGAGGCCGAGGCCCAGCCGGCTCGCGCGGTCGAAGGCGAACGCCAGCGCCGCCGTGCACCACCCGCTGCCGTCGACCCCGACGGCGACCCGCCGCCGGTGGCCGGCCCGCCCGGCGTAGCTCGGCGTGGCCGTGAGGTGTGCGGTGTCACGGACGACGACGACCGGACAGCCGCACCGCCCGGCGAGCTGCTCCGCGACGGCGTGGCCACGGGCCAGGGCCTCGTCGTCGTCGCGCCGGCCCCCCAGGACCAGGACGGCGCACGTCGGCGCTCGGGCCAGCAGCTCGCGCGCGGGAGGACCGACGACGGTCTCGGTGCGGACCTCGAGCCCGGGGGCCACCCGCTCGACGAGCGCGAGCGCCGCGTCGGTGACGGACTGTGCCTCGTGCGCCGCCCTCGTCCCGGGGTGCGGCTCGTCGTCGCCGGTCAGCGCGTGCAGCACGTGCAGGGCCCGCCCTCGCGAGGCGGCCTCGTGCGCCGCCCACGCCAGGGCCGCGTGGGTGCCTCGCCGCCCGTCGTACCCGATGAGGACGGCCCCGGACCCCGAGCGGTTCGTCATGACGTGCTCCTTCGCCTGCCGACGAGTCTGGTTCGTCCTCGGGCACCGGAGAAGGGCCCAAAGGCCTTGT
>JAEWFB010000664.1 GCA_023389095.1 Actinomycetes bacterium | reverse complement strand
CTCGGCATCGAGACCAAGGGTGGCCTGTTCACCAAGCTCATCGAGCGCAACACCGCGATCCCGACGAAGCGCTCGGAGATCTTCAGCACGGCCGACGACAACCAGCCCTCGGTCCTCATCCAGGTCTTCCAGGGTGAGCGCGAGATCGCCCAGCACAACAAGTCGCTCGGCACCTTCGAGCTGACCGGCATCGCGCCGGCCCCGCGCGGCGTGCCGAAGATCGAGGTCACCTTCGACATCGACGCCAACGGCATCGTCAACGTCAGTGCCAAGGACCAGGGCACCGGCAAGGAGCAGAAGATGACGATCACCGGCGGCTCGGCCCTGTCCAAGGACGAGATCGACCGGATGGTCAAGGACGCCGAGGCGCACGCCGAGGAGGACCACAAGCGTCGCGAGCAGGCCGAGGTGCGCAACCAGGCCGAGCAGCTCGTCTTCTCCACCGAGAACTTCCTCAAGGAGTCCGGCGACAAGATCCCCGCCGACGTCAAGACGCCGGTCGAGGAGTCGCTCGCCGACCTCAAGGCCGCGATCGCCGAGGGGTCCGAGGCCACGGCCGAGGACATCAAGGCCAAGATCGAGGACCTCAACACCAAGTCGCAGGCCATGGGCCAGGCGGTCTACGCCTCGGAGCAGGCGAACGCCGCCTCCGCCGGTGCCGCCGGCGCCGACGGTGCGGGCTCCGACGGGGCCCACACGGGGTCGGCCGACGCGGGTGCGTCCGACGACGACGTCGTCGACGCCGAGGTCGTCGACGAGGACGAGGCCAAGGACGCCAAGTGACCGAGTCCACCACCCCGAACCCCGAGGCCGAGGGCACCCAGCCCGGCGCCGGTGGGCCCGAGGTGACCAACGCGCAGGGTGCCGGCGGCCAGTCCGCCGGCACCCCGGGTGCGGGCGCCCACGGCCACCACTCGTACTACGAGGGCGGTCCCGGCGCCTCGTCCGAGCCCGGGGGCGACGACGAGTACGACCACGGCACCGACCGGGCCGCCGAGCGCGAGGCCCTCGCGCAGGAGGACGCGCTGGCCGCGTCCTACCTCGCCGACCTCCAGCGGCTGCAGGCCGAGTACGTCAACTACAAGAAGCGCGTCGACCGCGACCGCGAGGTCATCCGCCACACCGCGGTGGGCAGCGTCGTCGAGGCGCTGCTTCCGGTGCTCGACGACATCCACATGGCCCGCCAGGCCGGCGACCTCGCCGGCGGCCCGTTCGCGGCCATCGCGGACAAGCTCGAGGCGACGCTCGGACGCTACGGCGTCGAGCGCCTCGGCGAGGCCGGCCAGGAGTTCGACCCCAACGTGCACGAGGCCCTCATGCACGTCGAGGCCGAGCTGCCGGAGGGAGCGACGGGCACGACCGTCGTCCAGGTGCTCCAGCCGGGCTACCGCATCGGTGACCGGCTCGTCCGCGCCGCCCGGGTGTCGGTTGCCGACCCCGCGTGAGCGCCACGCCGCGTCGACGCCCCCCGCGTCGACCGGCATCCATGATGATGTGAGGACCGCAGCGGATCCGGTGCGGCCGCAGCAGGAGAGGCAGGTGCGCCATGGCTAGCCAGGACTGGTTCGAGAAGGACTTCTACGCGACCCTCGGCGTGTCCCAGGACGCCGACGCTGCTGCGATCAAGAAGGCCTACCGCAAGCTCGCCCGCGACCTGCACCCCGACCACAACGTCGGGGACACCAGGGCCGAGGAGCGCTTCAAGGAGATCGGCGAGGCCTACGCGGTCCTGTCCGACCCCGAGCAGCGCCGCGAGTACGACGCGATCCGCGCCATGTCGCACGGGGGCGCCCGCTTCACCGCGGGCGGCCCCGGCGGCGGGGGTGCCGGCTTCGAGGACATCTTCTCGGCGTTCGGTGGCGCCGGCGGTCCCGGCGGCACCCGCGTCCGCTTCGGCGGGGGCGGGCCCGGCGGCGGCGCCGGCCAGCCGAACCTCGAGGACATCCTCGGGCAGATGTTCGGCGGCGCCGCGCCCGGTGGCGCCGGTGGCTTCGGCCAGCAGTACGGCGGCTACGGCTCGACGGCCGGCCCGCGGCCCGGCGCCGACGTGCAGGCCTCCACGAGCATCGGCTTCCGCGAGGCCGTCGAGGGCTCGACGGTCACGCTCAGCTCGCCCGACCTCGGCCGGATCACCGCGCGGATCCCCGCCGGCGTCAAGGACGGCCAGAAGATCCGCCTGCGCGGCAAGGGGCGTCCGGGCGAGGCCGGTGGTCCCGCCGGCGACCTCATCCTCACGGTGACGGTGGAGAAGCACCCGGTCTTCGGCCGCGACGGCGACAACCTCACCGTCGACCTCCCCGTCACCTTCGCCGAGGCCGCGCTGGGGGCGACCGTCCCCGTGCCGACCCTCGACGGTGGGCAGGTCAAGGTGAAGATCGCCGCCGGCACCCCCAGCGGGCGCGTGCTGCGCGTCAGGGGCCGCGGCGTGCACCGGGGCGAGGACGCCGGCGACCTGCTGGCCAAGGTCCAGGTCGTCGTGCCGCAGCGGCTGACCGACGAGGCCCGCGCGGCGATCGAGACGATGGCCGCGGCCGAGGACAGCCACGACCCCCGGGCCGACCTGTTCCGCCGGGCCCGGGCCTGACACAGGCCCGGCCCGCCGGACCGTGACGAGAAGGGAGCGGTGACGATGGCACGCAGGAGCGCACGCCCCGGCGGGCACGACGACGACGCGCCCGTCTTCGTCATCTCCGTCGCGGCCGAGCTGGCCGGGATGCACGCCCAGACGCTGCGGCAGTACGACCGCCTCGGCCTCGTCACACCGTCGCGCACCCGCGGCGGGGGCCGGCGCTACAGCACCCGCGACGTCGAGCTGCTCCGCGAGGTGCAGCGGCTCTCGCACGAAGGCGTGTCGCTCGTCGGCATCCAGCGCATCCTCGACCTCGAGAACCACGTGACGGCGCTGCAGTCCCGCGTCGAGGAGCTCGCCGCCGAGCTCGACCGCACCCAGGCCGCCCTCCACGCGAGCACCCGGTTCTTCGCCGTCGGCCCGCGCGGCGAGGCGGTCCCGATGCGCCCGGGACAGCGTCCGCCGCGCACCGCCGCCTCGCAGGCGCTCGTCGTCTGGCGTCCCGAGCGCTGACGCCCCTGACGCCCTGGCGCGCGCGCCCGGGCTCCGGGGCTCCGGCTCGCGGCGTCGCACCCGTTTGGCAAGCCCCGGGCGAGGTGCAAGGATTGCCGGGCCTCCAGCCACGCGGGCACTGGCTGCGCCATGCCCAGGTGGAGGATTCTCCTTGTCCCATCCGCTCGACCCCACGACGCCCTACGGTGGACCCGACCCTGCCGGAGCCGCCGATACGTGGGAGCAGATGCCGAGGCTCGTCCTGCCCGAGACCGACCTCGGGCGTCTCTTCGACACCGTCGACTGGGCGGGCACCGGGCTCGGCCCCGTGGCCTGCTGGCCGGCCGAGCTCGTCAGCGTCGTCAACGCGGCCCTGTGGCAGCGGTTCCCCATCCTCGTGTGCTGGGGCCCCGACCTGCTCATGCTCTACAACGACGCCTACCGGGTCCTGCTCGGCGAGGAGAAGCACCCCGCGGCGCTGGGCCTGCCGGTGCGCGACGTGTGGCCCGAGGTGTGGGACGTCATCGAGCCGCGGCTCACCGAGGTGACGACGACGCGCGAGCCGTCGTGGGACGAGGACCAGCTGCTCGTCGTCGACCGCAACGGCTTCCTCGAGGAGGCCTACTTCACGTGGTCCTACAGCGTCGTCAGCGGCCCGGCCGGTGAGGTCGCCGGGATCCTCGACATCTCGACCGAGACGACGAGCAAGGTGCTCGCCGAGCGACGCGCCTCCATCGTGTCGCGTCTCGGCGCCGCCCTCGGCAGCGCGGGCACGGTCGAGGACGTCGAGCGGCTCGCGCTCGGGATCATGCGAGAGAACGTCAACGACCACGCGTCCGTCGACCTCGTGCTCGACGCCGGCCCCGACCTCGTCCCTGGGACCCTCCCTGACACCCTCCCTGAGCTCGCCCCCGACACCACCCGTGCGGACGTCCACGTCGTGCCCGTCGTCGAGCCCGGCCGTGACGAGGCGAGCGCGGCGCTCGTCGTCACTGCCAACCTGCGACGCCCGTGGGACGACCAGCTGCAGGCCTACGTCGAGCTGTGCGCGTCGCACGTCGCCGCCGCCCTCGCCGGGGTGCGACGCCTCGACGACGAGCGGCAGCGGACCGAGGCCCTCGCCGAGCTCGACGCCGCCAAGAGCGCCTTCTTCACCAACATCAGCCACGAGCTGCGCACCCCGCTGACACTCATCGGCGGGCCGGTCGAGGACGCCCTCGACGAGCCCGGGCTCGACCCGGCCGTGCGGCGCCACCTCGAGCTCGTCGCGCGCAACACCGGGCGGCTGCGGGTCCTCGTCGACCAGCTGCTCGACCTCACCCGCATCGACGCCGGACGCGTCGAGCCGCACGTCGTCGAGACCGACGTCGCCGAGCTCGTCCGCGGCCTCGCCGCGAGCTTCCGCCCGGCCGTGCACCGCGTCGGGCTCACCTTCACCACCGACGTGCCCGACCTCGACCGTCCCGCCTTCGTGGACCGCGACATGGTCGAGCGGATCGTGCTCAACCTGCTGTCCAACGCCCTGAAGTACACGCCGGCGGGTGGGGTCGAGGTGACCCTGCACGCGGAGGGCGACGGCTTCGAGGTGCTCGTCACCGACTCCGGCATCGGCATCCCCGCCGCCGACCTCGCGTCGGTCTTCGAGCGGTTCCGGCAGCTGCCGCGCACCGACGGTGCCCGCTCGCGCGAGGGCGCCGGCATCGGCCTGTTCCTCGTGCGCCAGCTGGCCGAGCTGCAGGGCGGCCACGCCTGGGTCGACTCGGTCGAGGGGATGGGCAGCACGTTCGGGGTCCACCTCCCGTGGGGCGGGCCTGCCCAGGGACTCGAGCCGGCGAGCCCGTCGATCACGCCGCGCGCCGTCGAGTCCTTCCTCGTCGAGGCACAGGGCTGGGACACCGGGGCCGACGCGCCGCTCGACGACGCCATCGTCGCAGCCCTGCCCGCTGACGCCGGCCTCGAGCCGGTGCCCGCAGGAGCCTCGCTGCCCGGCGCGGGCGAGCTGCCGGACGAGCGGCCCCTGCTGCTCGTCGCCGACGACAACGCCGACATGCGCGCCTACCTCACCGAGGCGCTCGCCGACCGCTACGAGGTGGTCACCGCCCGCGACGGCGTCGAGGCCCTGACC
>JAEWFB010000652.1 GCA_023389095.1 Actinomycetes bacterium | reverse complement strand
GCCTCGACTGGGGGCGCCGGGTCGTCCAGGAGACGAGCAGCGACCGCTACGACCTCATCATCACCTCGGAGATCTCGACCCGCAGCGTCGAGGGCGGCGCCCTCCAGAACCGCCAGGCCGACTGGCAGCGCGGCTTCCTCGGCGTCCTGCGACAGTGGGAGGCGCACGGCAAGCACGTCCTGGTCATCCGCGACGTCCCGCAGGTGCCGGCGATCCTGGGGACGGCGCCCGAGTGCGTGGCGGCGCACCTCGACCGCCTGTCAGCCTGTTCGGGTGACCGTCGCCGCTGGATCTACCCCGACGCCCTGGTCAACGCGGCGCGGGCCATGAAGTCCCCCCGGATCACGGTGGCCGACCTGACGCCCGGCTTCTGCACGACCCGGTGCTCCGCGGTGGTGGGTGGTGTCCTCGCGTACTACGACGCCAACCACATGACCGACACCTTCGTGCGGACGCTGGTGCCGCGCCTGCGACAGGCGGTGGTGGACGCGTTGCAGGCCGCGCGCACCGACGCGTCGTTGTAGCCGCTCCAGCGCCCGGTCGTCACCACCACCGGCCGACGCCTCAGGCGCCGACGAGCACCTGGTGGCCCCACGCGGGGAGCGCGAGGGTGTCGCCGACGGCGAGCCTCGCCGGTGTCCCGTCGAACGCGTCGGACCAGGCGCCGGGCTGCGGGCCCTCGCCGAGGGTGACCGTGACGGGTTCGGGGGAGAGGTTGAACGCCGCGAAGACGCGGTCGCCCTCGACCTCGCGGACGAAGGCGATGACCGAGGCCTCGTCGGTGTTGGGCACCCGGACCATCCGCCCGCCCCACGACCCGTTCCAGAGCGCCCGGTGCGCCTTCTTCAGCGCGAAGAGGGTGCGGTACAGCTCGCCCTGCGGGTCCTCGCGCCACTCGATGACGTCCTTGTCGAAGAACGCGAGACGCCGGTCGCTGCCGGCCTCCTGGCCGTTGTACACGAGCGGGACGCCCTCGCCGACGACCGAGAGCACGATCGCGGCCTCGAGGGCCTCGCCGAACTGCTCGTACTCGGTGCCCTCCCACGCGTTCTTGTCGTGGTTGCTGACGAACGTCATGCGGTAGGCGTCGCGCGGGTAGAAGCGGTCGTTCCACGCGTAGTACACCTTGAGGGCCTCGACGTCGGCCTTGCCCATCGCGATGCGGTGCATCGTCTCGTTCCAGCTCCAGGCGTACGTCATGTCGAACGCGCGGGTGTGCAGGTCGCGTGACTCCCACTCGGCGAGCATGAACACCGGCTTGATGGCGTCGAGCTCGGCGCGGACGCCCTCCCAGAAGTCGAGCGGCACGAAACCCGCCACGTCGCAGCGGAACCCGTCGACATCGGCCTCGCGCACCCAGTACGCCATGGCGTCGGCCATGTACCGCCGCAGCCCGGGCTGGTCGTAGTCGAGGTCGATGATGTCCTCCCAGTCCCACCACGGGGTCGGGCGGAAGTCGCCCTTCCAGTCGCGGGCGTACCACTCGGGGTGCTCCTCGGCGAGGTGGTTGTCCCAGGCCGTGTGGTTGGCGACCCAGTCGAGGATGACCTTGAGACCGAGGTCGTGGGCGGTGTCGACGAAGTGCCGCAGGTCCTCGAGGGTGCCGAACTCGGGGTTGACGCCGAAGTAGTCGCGCACGGCGTAGGGGCTGCCGAGGGGCCCCTTGCGGTTGACCTCGCCGATCGGGTTGACCGGCATGAGCCACACGACGTCGATGCCGAGGTCACGGATGCGGGGCAGGTGCGCCTCGGCGGCCCGGAAGGTGCCCTCGGGCGTCAGGTTGCGCTGGTTGACCTGGTAGATCGTCGCCGAGCGGCTCCACTCCGGGTGGGCGACGCGGACGTCGGGCTGCGCGACGGTGAGGTCGGCGGTCTGGGCGGCGGTCTGCGTGGACTGGGCTGGCGTCACGGGGCGGTGCCTCCTCGGGCGAGGTCGAGCAGGTGCTCGACGAGCGGGACGGTGCGGTGGTCGAGACGGGTGGCGAGGGAGATGACGGTCGAGGCGCGGGTGACGTGCTCGTCGTCGACGACGAGGTCGATGACGCGCTGGAGGTCGGCGTTGTCGCGCCCGACGATACGGATGAGGACGTCGCCGGAGCCGGTGATGGTGTGCGCCTCGAGCACCTCCGGGATCGCGGCGAGGTGCTCGACGACGGGGGAGTGGCCGCCGCGTCCCTGCCGGATCTCGAGGGTGCAGAACGCGGTCACGGGGTAGCCGAGGGCGGCCGGGTCGACGTCGGGGGCCATCGACCGCAGCACGCCGGTGCGCTGGAGCCGGTCGATCCGGGCCTGGACCGTTCCGCGGGCCACGCCGAGCCGGCGCGAGGCCCCGAGGACGCCGATGCCCGGCTCGTGCAGGAGCAGCAGCAGGACGCGGCAGTCGAGGGCGTCGACGGGCGGCCGGGGCGCGGATGCGGGGGTCGACGTCGACATGGGCACATTGTCCAGCACTAGATGGCTAGTGGCCAGCACTTTGCGCACTCTGCCCAGCAGCGAGTCGCCCTGTTGACCATCGCGGCGGGGTCGGTCACGCTCCCGCCATGACTGACACGATGCCGTCTCAGGCCGCCGAGCTCACCGACGACCGCACCCAGCAGGAGCGCGAGGCCGACCTCGACCTCGACCAGCTCAAGCAGCTCGTCGGCCTCGTCGAGTACGACGAGAACACCGACGTCTTCCCCGTCACCGGCTGGGACGCGATCGTCTTCGTCGCCGGCAACGCCACCCAGAGCGCGCACTACTACCAGAGCGCCTGGGGCATGGAGCTCGTCGCCTACTCGGGCCCCGAGAACGGCAACCGCGACCACAAGGCGTTCGTCCTGCGCAGCGGCTCGATCCGCTTCGTCGTCAAGGGCGCCGTCGACCCCGACAGCCCCCTCGCCGACCACCACCGCCGGCACGGCGACGGCGTCGTCGACATCGCCCTCGAGGTGCCCGACGTCGACCGGTGCATCGCCCAGGCCCGCAAGGCCGGCGCCACCGTGCTCGAGGAGCCGGCCGACCACACCGACGAGCACGGCACCGTGCGGGTCGCCGCCATCGCGACGTACGGCGAGACCCGCCACACGCTGGTCCAGCGGACCGTCGACGGGCAGACCTACTCGGGCCCGTACCTGCCGGGCTACCAGCCGGCCGCCTCGACGTACGTCCGCCGCGAGGGCCAGCCCAAGCGTCTGTTCCAGGCCCTCGACCACATCGTCGGCAACGTCGAGCTCGGCCACATGGACGAGTGGGTCGGCTTCTACAACCGCGTCATGGGCTTCGTGAACATGGCCGAGTTCATCGGCGACGACATCGCCACCGACTACTCCGCGCTGATGAGCAAGGTCGTGGCCAACGGCAACCACCGGGTCAAGTTCCCGCTCAACGAGCCGGCCATCGCCAAGAAGAAGAGCCAGATCGACGAGTACCTCGAGTTCTACCGCGGCGCCGGCGCCCAGCACCTCGCCGTCGCGAC